>JBPCPB010000013.1:0-9447 GCA_050999735.1 Thermomicrobiales bacterium
GAACCCGTCGCCGCCTCGACCCAGGGCAGGCGCGAGGTTGGATGCCCTTCGAGGCGGCTGCCGAACTTCCGCAGCGTCATCAACTCATCTTCGCTGACCGCACCGGCGACGGTATAGGGCGAATACAAGAGCGGCGAGGCATGCCCCTTCGAGAAGATCACCCGGTCGTTGTTCGGCTGGCGCGCGTCATCGAAATTGTACTGCATCTCGCGGAAGAAGACGGCAGTCATCAAATCGGCGGCGGACATAGACGAGGTCGGATGCCCCGAACCCGCCTTCGTCGTGGACACCATGCTGTAATAGCGGACGAGCCGCGCGAGGTTTTCGAGTTCATCGGTCGTCGGCGTTGTGGTTGCGGTCATGGTAGCCATGGGCATTCCTCCATCGGTAGCGTGCTCATCCCCGCACGGCTGCGGAAACAGTGTGATTCCTACGCTGCACACATTGTGCCACACCAACAGCAATGAGGTGGAGACGCACAGCCGGGTTGCCTTCTCGGCCCTCATGCCGCCCATGCTGCCCAGAGGGCGCCCGCACCCGCAGCCCTCAGTCCTTTTCGTGTGTGGTAGCATACACACATCGAATTTGTGCCCGATTCAAGGAGCGCCGCGTGAATCAGACACCCCCTTCGCAATCCGCGCCCCCGGACGATATGCCGGAGCATGACGCGCCCGATACGCCACCGCCCGCACCATCTGACCAAGCGCCTGCTGGTGAGGAGCGAAAGGCGGCGGACGGCGTGCCACCGCCCGCGCCGCGCGCTCCCGTCACGCCGCCGCCTTTGCCGAACCTAGGCGCGCCGCAACCACCGCCCCGGTTCGCCGCCCCACCACAGCGCCCGCCGGGGTCGTCCGCACAGCCAGCACCGCAGCCTGCCACGCAACCACCTGCGGAGCAGCCGCCCTATCCACCGCGCATCCCGGCGCCGCAGCCCGCGCCGCCCGGCGGCATGGCGGAGCCACCACGTCCCTACGAGGGTGGCCGCTACGTCCCACCGCCGCCGATCCCGCCCACCGGCCCGACCGTTCCCGGCCGGGATTGGTCAGCAGCAAACACGACGATCGCGCCCCCCGCGCCGCCACCCGCCGCACGGCAGGGTAATCCAATGACAACCGCGCTGCTCGGCATCATCGCGGCGCTGCTCCTCGCACTCACCGTTTTTCAGGGCATCAATACCTTCCACCCGAAAACCGCGTCGCCCACGGGCGTCCAGCAGGTGCAGGTGCAGAAGGTTGCGATCAAGCCAACGACAGCGGCGGAAGTCAAGGACACCGTTACCAATGCACAGACCGCCCTCAACCAGTTCAATCAGAAAGTCCAGGATGCCTACGCGGGAGCAACAACGGACGCACAACGGCAGGCAGTGCTGCTCCAATCACTGATCCTCCTGCAGCAGATCATCGCCCAGCAAAATAACGACCTGCTCTTGATTTATCAGGACCTGAATCCCTAATCGTGCGGATTCACCTCACAGAACATCGTTTCCGTCTCTGACGTTGTATGCGTCGAAATGGTTGGTGTGATATAACGAACGAGGAAGGATGCACGTACAGGACAAAGGTTCTGCGAGAGAGGTACGGAGATGATCGAGCGTCACACGCATATGCGGGTAGCCGAATTTTTCGCCGGTATCGGTCTCGTTCGTATGGCAATCGAAGAGCATGGCTTCAATGTCGTATGGGCCAATGACATCGAACCAGCAAAATTTTCTCTCTACGAGCGGAATTTCGATCCGGGAGACTTCGTCCTCAATGATATTCGCAATGTTCGTGGCACCGATGTACCTGATATTGATCTTGCAACAGCATCGTTCCCCTGTACTGATCTTTCACTGGCGGGTAACCGTGTAGGATTGCGAGGTGAGCAATCGGGCTTGTTTTGGGAATTTGCCCGCGTCTTGCGCGAGATGCATAAGCGACGACCATATGCAATCATGCTAGAAAACGTTCCTTCATTTGCTACATCGCATGATGGGCGTGATCTCCGGCTTGCGCTACAACGATTGAACCGGCTCGGATACTGGTGTGATCTCCTCGTTATTGATGCGCGGCATTTCGTTCCGCAAAGCCGACCTCGTCTTTTCATCGTTGGTTCGCGTGACCCACTAACATCGCCGGGATTCTGGGAACCGTCATCCCTCAGACCGCCGTGGATTAAGCGTTTCGTTCAACGCCATCCCGAACTCAAAATGCATGCCCTCCCGCTCTCGCTCGACGTGTCGGATGGCGGCACGCTGGCGGATATTGTCCAACGACTTCCCTCCGATGATGGCCGTTGGTGGAATACCGAACGCCAATGGCGATTCATCCAGGAATTATCGCCGCTCCAACTTACGCGCCTCAACACGCTACGTGCGGGGAGGCAGTTGTCATGGGCGACCGCTTATCGCCGAACGCGAGACAGCAAACCCGCTTGGGAAATCCGCGCGGATGCGATAAGCGGCTGTCTCCGTACCGCGCGCGGCGGTTCCAGTAAGCAAGCCTTGGTAGAAGCGGGTGAGGGACAAGTACGAGTTCGCTGGATGACAGCGTTAGAATATGCACGATTACAGGGCGCTGCGTCGTACAATTGTGAAGGTATTCCAGACAATCGGATACTCTTCGGTTTTGGGGACGCCGTATGTGTGCCCGCTGTTTCCTGGCTTGCCCGTGAGTATCTCAGCCCGCTTCTCAGCGGGGAATTGACCATCATGCGACATGTGCGCGGCAGGGAGTTGGCGCGTGTCTAATCGCGCACGGCGCGCCACACGCGGAGTGCCCGAAGAAATAGCGGAAATCAGGCGCGAACTTGAGCGGTTCTTGAATGCCGAGGATCAAGACGGTCGCAAGCCCAATAATGCGAAGTGCGGCGTCTACGTCTTTTATGACTACGATAACGAACCAATTTATGTGGGCCAGACGGCAGAGCGCTTGCGTATTCGGATTCGTCGGCACTTGACCAATCAGCGTACTGATGCCGTCGCGATGAATGTTCTTGATCCGTTTGAGGTAGCAGTTGTCGAGGTCTATCCATTCTATAATCTTGAGCAGCCAAAACCCGGCGAGACGCCGGTGGCATATAATGCACGGGTGAAAGAGACGCTCGGTGCAGCGGAGTATATGGTCTTCCAAGAAGTTCTGCGAAATTCGGCGCTTGGAGCGGTACTCAACGAAGCCGACATCCCTGAACATGATGCTATCGTTCTGCCGGAGCCGTTCAGAGGGCGGATTATCCCGCCGGAACTCTACGAGCGACGCAAGCATCCCGACGTGCGAATCGCCCGTCGTGCCAGTACGGTCGCCAATCTCGCGCGCGTGATTAGCGAACGAGATGTCTCACGCGGTTTACGGCGAACCCTTCTCACGCAAGCGCGACGACTGGAATTACTTGCTCGTCAGCGGCTTGCTGAAGTTACTGAGGCATTTCCTGTCGAAGAGTCTGGTGAAGAGACAGGAGAAACAGAAAAACGCTGACTCGCGAGTTTTTCCGTGAGAAGGTCGGCGAGATTCTTCGCGCCATCAATTTCGCATTCCCAAAGTGTTACGACATGCCAACCAGCGACTTCAAGGGCAAGGTAGTTCGTGCGGTCTCGTTCGACGTTCCGTAACAACTTCCTCTGCCAATACGCCGTGTTGCTTGCTGGGCGCTCCGCACGCTCACATCCATCATGTTGATGCCAGAAACAGCCGTGAACGAAGATGACCGTCCGATGACGCGGGAGGGTGATGTCTGGCTTACCGGGCAGATCACCGCGATGTAGCCGGAATCGGTAGCCTATCGCATGCAACGTACGTCGCACGCGCATTTCTGGTTTGGTGTCACGAGATTTGACACTGCGCATTACTCGACTTCGGGTTTGTTTATCGTACACGTCAGGCATCGGCCATATCCGCCCCTCACTCGCGCACGAAGACCGCGTCGCAGTGGGCGCAGTACCAGGTGTGATTCCATGTCGCCATGCGCTTCTCGTAGGCGGCGTGTTCTTCCGCGTTCGTGGCGGCGGTATCCACTCGCATTCGCCAGTACCAAAGGGCGAGAAGCAGCGTCAGGCCACCCGCGACAAGCAGATTCGTCGAGAAGCCGAACGCCGTGAAATCGCGCCGCACGAAGACGCCGATATCCATGAACAGCACGACCGCCAACCCAAGCGCGAAGCCGATGTTGATGTCCCGCACGCGGGTTTCCACATAGACCGGGCGCGTCAACCTGCTTGCCAGGGCGGTCGGCAGTAGCATACCCTCGGTTGGCCGGGCGAGCATGCGCCCGCAATAGGGGCAGGAGTGGATCGGTGCGTTCTCCATGCTGATGACCTGTCTTACTCCGTGACTGAACGAAAAACTTTGTACAACGCGGCCTTCTCCTCGAAGCCGATCCCCGGCGCCTCGGACGGCCGCACGTACCCCGCTTCGACCGGAATTGTGTCCGCGAAGCCGCCGAATGGCTGGAAGACGCCCGGATACGACTCGTTGCCGCCCAGTCCCAACCCCGCCGCGAGATTGAGCGCCATCTGGTGGCCGCCGTGTGGAATCACCCGCCGCGCAGACCAGCCATACTCCTGCAACTGCTCCAGCGTGCGCAGGTATTCCACGAGGCCGTAACTGAGGACGGGATCGAACTGCAAGACATCGCGGTCGGGCCGCATGCCGCCGTAGCGGAGGAGATTGCGCGCGTCCGGCATTGAGAAGGGATTTTCACCCGTCGCCAGGGGCGGCACGTATGCGCGACCCAATGCCGCCTGAATCTCGTAATCGAGCGGGTCGCCCGCTTCTTCGTACCAGCGCAACTGATAGGGCGCGAGCGCGTCCGCGTAGGCGAGCGCGGTCGGCAGATCGAAGCGGCCATTCGCGTCCACCGCCAGCGATGCTCCGTCCCCGACGACCGCCAGCACCGCCTCGATCCGCGCCAGGTCTTCTTTCAGCGACGCGCCGCCGATCTTCATCTTGACAACGGTGTAGCCGAGATCGAGGTAGCCACGCATCTCGTCCTGTAGAGCACGAAGGTTCTTGTCCAGCTGATAGTAGCCGCCCGCCGCGTAGACGAAGACCTTCTCGTCCGCCTCGCCGCTCCGGTAGCGGTCAGCGAGCACGCGATAGAGCGGTTTGTCTGCGATCTTGGCGACCGCATCCCAGACCGCCATGTCCACCGTCCCGACGGCGACAGCCCGCTCGCCATGCCCGCCCGGCTTCTCGCCCGTCATCATCGTCTGCCAGATGCGATGCGGATCGAGATTGTCCCCGGCATCGGTGAGGAGCGAGGCGGGCGCGGCCCGTTCGAGGCGTGGGAGAAAACGCTCCGTGAGCAGCCCTGTCGCGGCGTATCGCCCGTTCGAGTTGAACCCATAGCCGATCACCGGCCTGCCGTGCCGCATCACATCCGTGACGACCGCGACGACCGAGGTCGTCATCTCGCTGGAGTTGACGTACGCGTTGCGAATATCCGACTGCATCGAGGCCGTCGTCGCATAGATATGAACAATCCGTACCATCGCTCGCTCCTTGTTGCGCCGCAACCAGCGGGTTTTGTTCTATGCTACCCTGAAGAGGAATGGCCGCGCTACCTACCCTCGGCCCCCTCCCTAAAAGGAGAGGGTGACTCAATCTAATGCGCGAGCCTTTCCCCTACCACCTCGATCTCGCGAGGCTCGCTCCCCCTTCCTTTTGGGGAAGGGAGTCGGGGGTTAGGTCGCCCCTTGCACGCAGCGCCATACTCGCCATACGATCCACCGGGGGATTGCGACCGGAATCAAGGAAGGAATGCTATGGATTTCGCCATCCATTACTCGCTGCCCGCTGCCGCGCTCGTTGATACCGGCCAGATTAACCTGGATTTCGACTATTTCAAGTGCCCTGCCTGGCCGGACTTGATTGCAACGGTGCGGGCGCGGTATCCGATGTATGTCCATTTTCCGTTGCGCGTTGGGCGAGGCATCGGCGACGCATTGGACGCGGAAACACGCCAACCGGCGGATTGGGCGAAGATCGAAGCGCTGCTCACCCAGACACGCACGCCGTTCGTCAACGTTCACCTGGAACCGACGACCGATGACCATCCAGACATCCCCGCCGATACAACCGATCCCGATCCCGATCAGATCGAATTCCTCACCGACTGCCTGATCCGCGATGTTCGCGCCGTGGTGGAGCGGTTCGGCCCGGGGCGCGTGATCGCCGAGAACGTCCCCAATGGCGATGGCTGCTTGCGCCCCGCCTATCTGCCGACCGTTATCCGCCGCGTGGTCGAGGAGTGCGAATGCGGATTCCTCTTCGACATCTCCCATGCCCGCCGCGCCGCCCGCGCTCTCGGCATGGATGCGCGGGAGTACATCGCTCTGCTCCCGGTCGAGCGGACACAGGAAATCCACCTCACTGGTATCCAGCAATTTGACGACCGCTGGATCGCCGTCTTGCGCGGCGCTGGCCTGAGCGAAAGCCTCATCGCGCAGTTCGCCGGACGCTGGCAGGATCATCTCCCGTTCACCGATGCGGACTGGGAATTCACCGCGTGGTCGCTGGATCAAATCGCGCGCGGACGCTGGGGCCACCCGTGGATCATCGCGTTGGAGTACGGTTGCGTCGGCCCCCTCTGGGAAGCCGTCACCGACCCGGACATCCTCGCCACACAGATTCCCCGCCTCGCCGCGATGATCCACGCCTGCCAGGTTCCCGGTTCGTAGGACGTGCTATCATTCCCATGCATGCATGGATGAGGAACGGGGGAACGCGATGCAGCATTTGCAGTCCATCGGGGCGTTGGAGACGATTGCGCTCATCGTCTTCGTCACCGTCGGGGTCGCGCTGCGCAACTGGCTGATCCGCGCGGAGCGGGATGGGCGACTTGACCGCTCGCGCTGGGTCTTTCATCAAGGAACGGTCGCGAGTACGCGGGGCGTGTGGGCCTCCCCGCACCAGCGCAGCGTGGCGGAAAGCCACCAACCGGAGCAGGAACTTCCGCCCCTCCCCTTCCGCGATCAACGCCCGCCCGACGATCAATAGCCGCCAGGTCGTTTTCGGACGAGCAAGGCGATTGCAGTCATGACCAACGCGGTACATCCCTAGCGTATACTGCCTTCAGGAGGTATGTGATGCTCACCGACTACGTCAATGCCGTTATGCGCCACGCCACCTACGAAGTGCTCGAAGATGGCACCTACTACGGGCATGTCGCGACTGCGAATCTCACGGGTTTGTGGGCCAATGAGCATACGCTCGAAGCATGCCGGGATGAACTGAAGAGCGTGATCGAAGACTGGCTCATCTTCGCCCTCGAACGGCATCGCCCAATCCCCGTTATTGATGGCATCAGCCTGACCGCGAACGTTACCGTCTGATGCCGCCAATCGGACCGATCTCCCGCCGCAATCTGATTCGCAATCTCAAACATCTCGGCTGGACAGACCCCTTTCCCGGCGGCAGGCATGAGTACATGTCGAAAGGCGACCATGACGTCCCAATTCCCAACCCGCACAAGGGCGATATTGGTATGCCTTTACTCACCCGAATTCTGCGGGACGCTGGGATCAGCCGAGACGAATGGGAAAATCTCTGATTATTGAATACGTCGCCGCGCCATCGTATCGCTTCAGTGAATTCGTTCTTCTCCGGTAAGGAATGGGGCTGGGGGATTAGGCCCGCCTGCCAGATATTGTGCAAACGCCTCGCCGTGCTCGTGCAGCCAGCGGACAAGAGTGAGATCGCCGGGCGCTAAGGCATCGGTCGGTTGCGGGCCGCGTTCGTCATGCCAGCGATACTTGGCGAGGTTGTGCGCCGTACGCCAGAGATAGAGCGCGATCCCCGCTGCCAGTTCGTCGTCCGGGAGCGGCGCGATCTCCCAGTAGGCCGCGACGCATGCCCGCGCCGCCGCGACATCAGGCGGGTCATCATGCACGCCGAGGAAGGTGAAGGCAATCGCCCGCACGACATCCCAGACACGCGGGCGCACTGTCGCGAACTCCCAATCGAGCACCGCGATAGGCATGCCGGGCGGATCGCAGAGCAGGTTCGGCGGGTAGAAATCGCCGTGGATAACCTGTTGTGGCAGCCATGCGAAGGCATCCGGCGGCGGTGCGTCGCGGAGCATCTGTCGCAGCACGTCGAATGCGTCGCATGTGAAGGTGTCAAAGGCATCCACCGTACCTGCCGCCGCACGCGCGGCGATGCGCTCCGCGATCGTCGTCATTTCGGCAAGCGTCGCCGCCGTTGACCAGTCGAGCGGTCCCTCCGCGAACGTCAGTCCCGTTGTCGGGCAAGAGACGAGCGCGCGGTGCGTCTCCGCGAGCAGTCTGCCGAGCGTGCGCGCGGTTTCCGGCCCCGTCAACGCCTCCCCAGCGATGAACGGGTATGCGCTCCACGGCATCCCCTCAATGACGACGACGCTCTTACCATCAGCGGTGCTATGCGGCAGCGGTATCGGCAATCCACGCGCGGCGGCATGGCGAATGACGGCATGTTCCGACTCCACAACGCGCGGATCGCCGTGGCGCGATCCTTTCAGGAAGAACCGCCTCCCGTCCGCGAGCGTCACCGCCTCATCGCGGTTTAAATAGCCTGCACGCACCCGTTCGGCAGCGACCGGCGTGCCGATGCCGAATGCCGCACATACCGTTTCAATCGTCACGTCGCCCTCCCTCATAGTTGCGAGTATCGCATAAGCGATCCGTTCTCACTCGCTCCGCGACAAACGTGCGGCCGATCTCTTCCCACGGTTGGCATCGGTTATGCAAAGAGAGAGGCGGATTGTGGGATTTGCGGCACATGCGTGAAGGAGAGTGCGATGACAGGTTCTCGGTGGAAGATTGGACGATTTTGCGGCTTGATGCTCCTTGGTCTGTTACCGATCCTCGCAGCGTGTAGCAGTTCGGGTGCGACCGCCACGACGAGTGCGGCAGCGACAACTGTGACTGGCGCCGCAACAAGCGCCGCCCCAACCGTTAACGCGGCGGTGACATCGGCAGCGGGTGCGGCGACGAGCGCCGCGCCGTCGGTGAACGCCGCCGTGAGCACCGTCACGGGCCTTGCAACGAGTCTCGCGCCGACGATCAACGCGGCGGGCAGCAGTGTGGCGAGCGCCGCGACGCAGGTCGCCCCAACGGTGAACGCGGCATCAACCACAGCCAGTGGCACCATTACCGCGGCAGGCAGTAGCGCGGCAAGCACTGTCAATGCCGCGTGCGTCACCGCGACGGCGCGTGCCCGCGCGACTGGCACGCCGACCAGCACGGTACTGCCATCGCCAACCGTCGGCCCCGGCACCGTAACACCGACGCCAGGCTGCTAACACGATTGCGGCATGCGCCCATACCACAGATGAACACCGGAAAGCGCGGACTTTATGGCCCGCGCTTTCATTTTATCGAGAGCGTCCATGTCCGGTATCTCCTCTTACTTGCCGGATTCCATCCTGCCTAACCTGCCTAATCGGTGAGGCGCGGATCGAGCGCATCGCGCAGACCGTCGCCGACCATATTGGTGG
>JBPCPB010000038.1:0-5787 GCA_050999735.1 Thermomicrobiales bacterium
GCTACCGGTAGCGTAGGCTTCAGCCTGCGTCCCGGATTCCCTGATTCGGTTGGTAAGGTTCATCAGCCTGCTCCACCAAATCCGCATGAGAAAGGAAACACGCCCTCATGCTCTGAGGGCGTGTTGGTTGCTCGAACGACGAAACTAGCGGATAGCGTCGAGGTCGCTGCCAAGGCGGAAGCGGACGCGCTTGCGGGCCGCGATCTGAATCTTGCTGTTGGTCTTCGGGTTGCGCCCCTCGCGTGCCGCCTGGTTGGCGACTTCGAAGGTGCCGAAGCCAGGGAGGGTAACCTTCTCACCCTTCTTCAGCTCTTCTTTGATCGAATCGAAGACGGCATTGACCGCCTTCTCTGCCGCCGGGCCGCTCATCGTCGCGTTCGTGGCGACCGCTTTGACAAGGTCTGACTTATGCATTGCCGTCCTCCTTATGTGCGGTGACGCATCCCTTCGACCGCACCCATTTACCCAGTACGAACAGTATGTACTGGATTCTCTCTTCTTGTTATACCATGAATGCCGGAAAAGTCAAGCAGGGCGGGAAAATTCGGTCATTTCCGCACGCCCGTTCGCTTCATTCGTGGCCATATGACATATCGCGTTTATGCCTTCCTGATGCCCTGAATCCCCGGCATTGCATCGCGCGCCAGGAAGCGAGCAGCAATCCGCTCAATAGGTCGCGCGACCGCCGGAAACATCGAAGACCGCCCCCGTGCTGAAGGAGCATTCGTCGCTCGCCAGCCACGCGACGAGCGCGGCGACTTCCGTCACTTTGCCCGGTCGGCCCATTGGGATTTTCGCGACCATGTAGTCAATCGTCTCCTGCGTCATCTGCGCGAGGATTTCCGTTTCGATCACGGCGGGCGTCACGCAGTTGACGCGGATATTCGTTGTCGCCAGTTCCTTACCGAGTGACTTGGTGAGGCCAATCACCGCCGCCTTCGTCGTGCTGTACGCGGCGAGGAAGGGGTTGCCCTCCTTGCCGGCGATCGAGGCAATAGTGACGATGCGGCCCCAATCGTTCGCCATCATTTGCGGCACGGCGGCGCGGCAGCAATTGAAAACGCTGGTGAGATTGACCGCCAGCACGCCCGCCCATTCCTCATCGGTGACCTCGATGAGCGGCTTGTTCGGCCCGACGATGCCCGCGTTGTTGACGAGGACATCCACGCGCCCCCATGTCGCGTGGGCATGCCAGACCATTGCATTGACGGCGGCGGCGTCTGTCAGGTCGCAGGTGATCGCCTGTGCGTGTTCACCGAGCGCTTGCGCGACTGCGTTCGCGGCAGGCCCGTCGCGATCCACGATCGCCACGCGGTGGCCGTCCGTGAGTAATCGCTCGGCGATTGCCCGCCCGATCCCGCGCGCCGCCCCCGTGACAATCGCGACCCGCCCCGCGTGCTGTCCTTCCGCCATCGGTTCCTCCCGCGCTATTTCTTTGGATGGGTATCCGGTGGTAACAATGAGAGGACGAACGTGTAGATATTCGTGGCAGATCGCAATGCTTGATTGAACTCTTTCCTGGTCGGTGATGGAGGGCTGCCGGGATAACGATAGACCGCAACGTAAGGTGTCAAGAGGTTTGTCGCTTCCCGCCATTTCTCGAAGCCGACTTCGATGGGCCCCGCGAGGTTAATCAGCGCCTCTATGTCATGGGTTTTACTAAACCGCTGGTCATGAAAGAAGAGAAACCCCTTGACCGCCTTTTCGGCAGCCTGTTGACAATGGTACACGGCTGTCTCGAATAATCGGTGATTGGATCCGGTGGCCAACACCTTTGCCGATTCAAGATCAATGGCAGCATTGGTAAGCCAATTCTGGACTCGTTCGCGCTTCGCTTCATCCATAAAGCACTCTACCTTGTTCGGAAATCTGGCACTCAAGAGCAGCAGAGAGATGCCGGTATCGGTCGAATTCCGCCCGCGTTTTCACGAGAATATCAGTCGGCACGATACGATCCTTCGGCAAGGTGCGGTATGCCCGAACCGCCCGCTGATGTGGCTTTTCGTTGCTTTCCGGCACGATCACGAGTAGGTCAATATCGCTATCGTCGGTTGGCGTGCCCCAGGCGTGAGAGCCGAACAGGATGATCTGCTCCGGGTGGAACTCGTCCACGAGGCGGCGGGTCACTTCTGCAAGCAAGTCGGTATCGAGTGTTTTCATGGCGTTAGTATAGCATCGTGGGATGCCTCGTTTGCTGCCTTTCCGGCATCGGTTCGCCCGTGCTCCCGCTTCTCCTCATCCATAGAGCCGTTTCCCCTCTTCAGAGATTTGATGTTCCAAAGAGGCGGGGACAGAGCGATACCGCTCGAATTCTGAGTGTGTGCGCACGCGCACTTCGATCGGTATTGGCAGACCGCGAAGCGCCCGATAAGCACGCGCCGCGCGGAGATGCGGCGAAAGATCGCTCTCCGGCACGATAACGACCACATCAACATCGCTCTTCTCGTCCGGTATCCCCCAGGCGTGAGAGCCGAACAGGATGATCTGCTCCGGGTGGAACTCGTCCACGAGGCGGCGGGTCACTTCTGCGAGCAAGGTGGTATCAAGCGTTTTCATCGGCATAGTATAGCATCGGCGATTGCCGCGGTGGGGCGAATTGCATCTTGCACGGGTGTCGGACAAGCGAGTACGACTATCAGGATGCGAGCGGGCATGTCTACTTCGCGAATGACATGACACCTGCCCTCCCGCAGTCCATCGCGGCACGCATCTACGGCATCCTCGGCCTGGATAGTGCGGAAGCGGGGAAACATGCGGGCTTCCCCGCGCCCCCGCAACCGGCGCGCGAAGCAGTGGGGCCGAACAGCGGGACGGGCTGCTCCGCCGCAACGACATTTGCGGCGGGGAGCGGTTCGTACCTGCCAAATCAGTACTCCACCGCCTATAACCTCGATGCGCTCCACACGGCGGGTTTCCATGGCGAGAACCAGACCGTCGCCGTCTTCGAGGCAAGCGATTATCATGACGCGGATCCTACGGCATTCCAGTCATGTTTCGGGATCAGCCCTCCGGTGCCACTGACCCGTGTGCTCGTGGATGGTGGCCCGACCGGCAGCAACCAATACTCTGATGTTGGGGAGGTTGACGGCGACATCGAAACGATTGTCGGGCAGGATACGCATTTGGCCAATGTGCTCGTGTACGAGACACCGAATACGGTTCAGGGATACATTGATGCGTACGCGAAGATCGCCAATGATAACCTTGCCTCGGTGGTCAGTACGAAGTTGGTACCAATGCGAGCCGTATCTGACCGCAACGCGTCAGAATGCCGAAAACACGGCGTTTCAGCAGATGGCGACCCAAGGACAGAGTATCTTTGCCGCCGCCGGTGACTATGGCTCGACGAGTTGCCTGCAATTCGGTGGCACGCATCAACATGATCTTTCGCTCGATGATCCATCGAGCCAGCCCTCTGTGACGGGCGTCGGCGGGACGAGCCTGACGATTAACGGCGCAACGAACGCCTATGTCAGCGAGCATGTGTGGAACAACTATCCGAACACGTTCGGTGCGGGTGGCGGCGGATTGAGCATTCTTTGGTCGCGGCCAGCGTACCAAACCAGCCCCGGTACTGCTGGCCCCTATCATAACGGGATGCGACAAGTCCCCGATGTCACGGCGGACGCTGACTGCCAGTGGACGTTCTACAGCGCCGGTTCATGGGGGAGGTATTGTGGGACGAGTTTCGCCACACCACTCTGGGCTGCCGGGATCGTGCTCATCAATCAATATGACATCAGCCACGGCGGCACGCGCGTCGGCTTTGCGAACCCCGCCCTCTACGCACTCCTGAACAACAAGGGCCTCTGGGCAGCCGCGTTCCACGATGTCACGGCGGGCGACAACTGCTTCGATCCGTCATCCACCTGCGGAACGCCAAACAATCCCAGCGGCAAATATCCCGCGACGCCGCAGTATGACCTGGCGAGCGGCATCGGCTCCCCCAACTTCGGCAATCTTGCACAGGTCCTGCTGCCGCCGAACGTGCTGCCAAGTCCGCGGCGGACGATAGCGCCGCCCGGGATGCCGAACCCAATGCCGGCGCCGAGGCCGACAGTCGCGCCGGTCGGCGTACCCCGCCCGCTCCCATCGCCGCGACCGCAGTAACGGCAGAAAGGAAACGGCCTGACAGCAATGTCGGGCCGGAAGAAAGGGGGAAGGGGAGGAAGGAGTGTGCGGTTAAGGTTGGCTCTGCGCCGGACGCTCCGCGAGGATCGCGGTCAGCGTTTGCGTCTGACCGGTGCGGTCAACCGTCAGCGTCGCGGTATCGCCGACATTGAGCGTGCTGAGAATATCGCCGAGTGCGGTCTTGGTATCGAGGGTCGTGCCGTTGACGGCGGTGATTACGTCGCCCTTCTTCAGTCCCGCCTTGTCCGCCGGGGTACCGGATTCAACCTTGACGACGTAGGCGCCCTGCGTCAGTTTCGTGCCATACTGCGTCGCATTCGAACTGTTCAGCGGATCCACCACCACACCGAGGTAGGCGCGGGTGGAGACGACCGCGCCGTTGCCCTTGCTGACGAGCGCCCCGGCGACCTGCTTCGCCTTATTGATCGGAATCGCGAAGTTCAGGCCCTGCGCGTTATTGTCCCGAATGCCGAGAGTGTTCAGGCCGATCACTTGCCCGGACATGTTGAGGAGTGGGCCGCCGCTATTGCCGTGGTTGATCGCGGCGTCCGTTTGAATGAGGCCAACGTAGGTATCGAGTTGCCGGTTGATGCCGGAGACGATGCCTTCGGTGACGGTATTCTCCAGCGCTTCCGGGCTGCCGATGGCGACGACCTGCTGGCCCGGCTTGACGGCGGACGAGTCACCGAGTTCCGCAACCGCAGGCGCTTTTGCCGGATCAATCTTAACGACCGCGACATCATTGGAAGGATCGCGCCCGACGAGCGTGCCGCTGACGCGCGTGCCGTCCGCTAATTCTATGTCTATCGCCGTTGCGCCCTCGACAACGTGGTTGTTGGTGAGAATCAGGCCCGCTTTGTCATAGATGACGCCGCTACCGAGGCCGGTATCAATCGGCTGATTCGTGCTGCCGCCGGGAGGTGTCGTCGGTACGCTGCCGGGTGTCCGGCGCCCGCTCGCGTTGTACTTCTGCTGGTTGATGACGGTAACGACCGCAGGGCCGACCTGCGCGACGATCTGCTCCGTCGTCATCGCGTTACCGCTTGGCGGCGCAGGAGCGTTGCGACTCGTCGTGCCAGTGTTCGTCGCTGCGGGCGCGGCGGCCGCGAACTGCTGTACCTGCGGGGCGAGGGCGCTGCTTCCCCCGCCGAACATCGCGCCCGCGCTGAAGGCAAGGCCGAGCGCGACAACGAGCGCGAGAAACCCACCGAGAATACCGAGACGTTTCACCGGGTGCCGTGCCATCCGCGCCGCTCCATCTGTGCCAAAATCGGCTTTCTCTTCCATCGTGCCCTCTCTGGCATTCTCTTTGCTGCCGTCAGTAAAGCGTACCATCCTGAGGGCCATCTGAGCGATGCCTGAAAAGCAGATGATACCGTGCATGTGATACCGTAGGCTGCATCCTGCGCTACTGATATGTTGCTCGCCGAGAAAGGAACAGCACCGTGACCACCGTCCGCATAATCCCCGATGAGGAAGCGACCGGCCTCGTCCGCGAGGTGTACGATGATATCAAGGCCACGAAGGGAATTGATTTCGTGCCGAACTTCTGGCGCGCGCTCGCCGTCAACCCGGAACACCTGAGCGCGACCTGGCACAAGTTGAAGCAGACAATGGCGGCGGGCGCGCTCGACCCGCTGACGAAGGAATTGATCG
>JBPCPB010000117.1:0-21409 GCA_050999735.1 Thermomicrobiales bacterium
CCCTCACGCCCCTACGGGCACTACGCCCTGAACGTAGCGCGTCTGCCGATTCCGCCACTTCGGCCAACTGGAGCCGACGATCGGATTTGAACCGATGACCTGCTGTTTACGAAACAGCTGCTCTGCCGCTGAGCTACGTCGGCGCTCTCGCCGCACGGATTCTACCATGCGCTATGCGTGAGCGCAAGCAGCATATCGCCCTCTTTCCGCCTCTTGCCTACGCACGGCGGATCGTGCGACGGAAGAGCAGCGTGCCGAGCACATAGAAGCCGATTGCGAACGCGCCGAGGGCGATGAAGGTGGTGGGTTCCGCCGGAATGCCGCGCAGCATGATGTTCTGCATCGCCTGCACGCCGTAGGTGATCGGCAGTGCGTACGAGAGAACACGCGCCCACGGATAGAGCGTATCAATCGGCAGGAAGAAGTTGCCGAAGAAAACCGAGGCGAGCAGGATCAGCATCGCGTATTGCACCGCCTGCGTCTCGCTGGTGGCGATGGCGGAAATGACGAGGCCAAGCCCAAGCGCGGCGGCGATCAGGAGTGCGATGATGGCGGCGAACGCCGCATAACTCCCCATCAGCGGCACCTTGAGCGCGAAGCGGAGGAGCGCCGCAAGCACCGCACCGGTCACTACCGCGACGAGCGCATAGCCGATGAACTTGCCGAAGACGATCTCCGGTGTCGCGCTCGGTGTGACGCGGAAGAGTTCGGTCGCCCCGCTCGTCTTCTCGCGCACCAGCGTGAGCGCGGTCAGCGTAATGCTGACATGTTGCAGGAGCAGGGCGAGCACCGCAGGCGCGTAGAAGGCGATGAAACTCGGCAGCACCGGCGCCTTGTTGTTGACCTCCGCCTGGAAGGGTGCAACGAGGACATCGGCGGGCGGCAACTGGAGCGCCTGCGCGCCCTGCTCGGCATTCTGACTGTTCGAGACGAGATCGCCCGTCGCTTTGGTGTCCGGTTGGCCCGTCACGAGATTCTGCGGCAGGGTCGCGGTCAGGTTCCGGATAATCGTGTCGACGTTATTCAGCGACTGGTCTACCGCCGTCTCGCGCTTGACGAGGTCGTCGTTCGCATTGGCCGGTGCGTTGAAGTACTGTTCCGCGCCCGCGAGCAGTTGCTCGCGCGTGCGCAGATCGGATTGGTTGTTGGCCGTGATCGTTTGCATCTGGGCGAGCGCGTTCGCCGCGCCTGTCGCGTCCCGCCCGCGTACACGGTCGCTGAACTGGGTGGATGTTGTCTGCATTTGCTGCGCATAGCCTTGGAGTGGTGGCCCCGCCGTCGCCTGGTTCTGGCCTTTCGCCTGATTGACAACCGCGATCAGCACGCGGCGGTTGAGTTCATTCGCCTCGACGTAGGAATAAAATTTGAGATAGTTCGATCGCACCGGTTCCAGTTCGTTGTAGGTGACATTGACGAGCGCGTGCTTGCCGTCCCGAATCTGTTGATAGGCATCGGCCGGCAGCGCGACGATGACCGATGCCTTGCCCGCGTCGAAGAGACTTTGTGCTTCCGCCGGGGTGCGAACGACGCTTTGCAGCGTGAATGGGAACTGGAACGCGTCGGCATAGTCGGCGGTGTTGGTGGAGAGGCCCGTCTGCGCGGGGACGACAAGCACCGTCGGCTGCTCGACGATCTGGCCCTTGAAGGCAGTGCCGAAGAGGAGCAGGATCGCGAATGGCCCGACAACGAGGCCGAGCAGGAGGCGTGGCTGCCGGAAGATCTCATGCAGTTCCTTACCCGTAAAGGCGATGCCGCGGACAATGCCGCGGAGAGGCCGGTCAAGCAGCCACGGGCGGTGATGTGGGGTCGCGCGGATTGCCATTATGTTGATCCTGTTCGGCGTCGCGCGCCCCCGAAACGAGGCGCACAAAAACATCATCGAAGGTCAGGATGTGTGGCTCCATCGAGACGCAGCCGCCCTCTTCCCGGTCGCAATATGCGGAGAGTTCGGGGAGATCGGTCGCGACATTGTCCACGATCACCCGAACATCTTCGGGCCGATCAAGCGCTTCGACCCCATGCACAAACGGCAACGACTGGAGTCGCATGACGATGTCCGGGCGGAGCTGATCGAAGCGGATGTCGAGCATCTCGCCGCCGGTGGCGGCATGGCGCAGTTCCGCGGGCGTCCCGGCAGCGATGATCGCGCCTTCATGGACGAGCAGCACCTGGTCGCAGTATTCCGCTTCCGCGACATACTGCGTCGTGATTACCATCGTCTTGCCATCTTCGCGCGCATCCTTGAGACCGTCCCAGATACTCGTGCGGAGGATCGGGTCAATCCCGGCGGTTGGCTCATCGAGGACGAGAAAGTCCGGGTCGTGCATCAGCGTGGCGGCGAGGGAAAGCCGCCGCCGCATGCCACCGGATAGATCCTCCGCGCGGCGCGTGCGTGCATCCGCAAGCTCAACGAAGGGCAGCAATGTCTTGATGCGCCGCCCCGTCTCCCACCACGGCACGCCATAGAGCGAGGCCGCGAAGCGGAGATTCTCTTCCACCGTGAGAGCCGGATAGAGGACGAAATCCTGTGGCATGTAGCCGATCCGCTCGCGGTCGCTGCGCCGCAGTTTCCACGGGTCGCGCCCGAAGAGGAGAACCGTGCCGCTGCTCGGCTTGTACATGCCGAGCATCATGCGGATCGTCGTCGTCTTGCCGCTGCCGCTCGGACCGATGACGCCGAGGATTTCACCCCACGGCACGCGGAAGGTGATGCCGTGCAGCACTTCCTCTTTGCCAAACCGCTTGGTGACATTGTCAAATCTGACTGCCTGCTCGCCGACGGCGGATCGCCGTTGGCTGGGCGCCCGCCGCTTGGGCTCTTGCGGGCTGGGGAGCGTACCTGGCCTCCCCGCAGGCTCGGTTGTCGACCTTGGTTGCTGCATAATCGTACCGTCTGCCATCAGGAGAACCCCCGCTTACACCACTGGTATCCGGCGAATCAGAAAGCACGATTGGTGCCACGATGAAAAAGTAACCAGGATGCAAGAGCGAGGCGAGGCATTATCCGGTCGCAGTGATCCGATACACCCTGCCCTGATCGTCGTCGGTCACGTAGAGCGCGCCATCGCTGCCGATCGTTACGCCGACCGGGCGGCCCCAGACCGGCCCCGGATTGTCCGCGCTCCCCGGCAGCCAGCCCCATGCGAAATCTTCCGGCTGGCCTGCCTGCCCATTGACAAAGGGCACGCGCACCACCTTGTAGCCCGTCTTCACCGAGCGGTTCCACGAGCCGTGATAGGCGATGTAGATGCTGTCTTTATAGGACTGTGGCGCATTGAGTTGATCGCCGAATGTGAGGCCGAGTGCGGCGGAATGTGCCGGAAGCGCGACCTCGGCGGGCACTGCCTGCGTGCAGCGGGACGGGTCGCCATATTCCGGGTTCGGCGTCGTCCCATTGTAGCAGTACGGGTAGCCGTTGAAACTGCCATCGCGAACGATCCGCAGCTCGTCCGGCGGAATATCGTCGCCGATGCTGTCGCGCCCATTGACGGTCGCCCACATCGTGTTCGTGCCGGGTTGCCACGTAAAGCCGACCGCATTGCGCAGGCCGGTCGCAAAGAGCCGCCCGTTCGTGCCGTCGGGATCGTAGACGCTGATCGCGGCGCGGCGGTTGTCTTTTTGCGCGCAGAGGTTGCAATCGGAGCCGATGGCCAGATACAGCTTGCCGTCCGGGCCGAAGGCAATCGTGCGGGTCCAGTGATCCGTCGGCGGTGGCAGATTGGGGATGATTACTTCCTTGCTGCCCTGCGGTTGCAGCGCATTGTTCGGTGCGGAGAAGCGCGCAACCTCGTTCGTTTCGCCGACGTAGACCCAATCTTGATAAAAGGCGATGCTGGAAGGCTGCCGAAGGTTGCTGGCGAAGACGACTGTGCTGTCCGCCTTGCCGTCGTGATTCGCGTCCGGCAGGATGAGGATGCGGCCATTGCCGTCGGCGACGAAGAGCATGCCGTCCGACGGGCGCACGGCCATGAAGCGGATGTAGCCGAGGTTCTGCGCATAGACGTCAATATTAAATCCGGCCGGGAGCATCACCGTCCCACCGGGTACGGCGTGCGCTTGTGGTGGTCCGGTCGGCGCGGTGGCCGAGGGCGGCGCCGTCGTCGGAGGCATGGTCGTGGGCGTGACGGGCGCGGTTGTTGCGGGGAGCGTCGTGGCGCTCACGATGTCGGTCGGCGTTGGCGATGCGGGATTATCCGTCGGTGTCGCGGACGATGGCGCCGTCGCGTCGGTTGTTGTGCCATTGAATGCCTGCGTACGCGTCGTCGGGGCGGCGGTCGCAGGGGCAGTAATCGGGGTCGCGGTCGCTGTACCGCCGCCGCAGGCTGCAAGCAGCATGATGCAGCAGCCAATGAGAAAGAGCGGCGTAGTTCGGGATCGTGGCATGGAAAACCTCCGACACAGCACGACTGCACCCGGAGCGATCATACTGCATATCAGATGCCATGAGCGCGTACGACGTGCTGAAGATCAGCGTCGGCTGGGAGGGGCAGGGAATCGCGCAGAGTCGGTGTGGCACGCGCTGTGCGACGACGTAAACAAACGCCTCACGAAGCCTGCTTGCCATCAGGTAGGCGCGGACGCAGCGAGCGAGAAACAATGGATGGGGACATTGGTATGGGGAAGACAACGATAGATGCGCCAACTGCGGCGCGTGAAACTGAAGCGTCGCAGGAACCGACATCGTACGTAGTGCGCCAGCGTCTCACGGGCCAGTTCGCTCCGGCGTATCTGACGCTCGTGAGTATCATTCAAGGTGTTGCCCTTTCGATGCTCGCGGCGCGCGTCGAGGCGACCTATAGCGGATTTCGCGTCGCCAACTGGTTACTGACTGCGGCCACCTTCCTCACGATTCTCTCCTTGTGGCACGAGTATGTGATGCAGGTACTTTTGCGTACATCTGGCTGCCGACCTTCTTCGATTCGCTCGTCCCCTTCGCCTTCGTTGCGACCGAGCTTTTCCTGGCACATCTGGTCTCCCATAACATACGCGCCTGGCTGCTGGCCTATGGTGGGTTCTACCTCGTCGGTGTGGCGGCCTGGTATCTCCAAAACAGGCGGATTCGCACCGCCGACGCCGAGAGCCGCCGCATTGATCGCGTACTGTCGCCGCACGATCGGTTTCGGTTGAAATTCCTCGTGGTCTGCACAGTGCTCAGTCTGGCTGCGGCGGGGTTCTATACCATCCTACGGCTCGGGCAAAGGCCGCTCGCCGTCGCAATCGGCATTTTCGTCGTGGCGTGCCTGTTCCTGGGCCGTTCCGTGCCCGCATGGAACCGATTGCTTGCGTACGCGCGGGAGGACGAGGGCGGAACCGCGCGATAGCGGAGCGCCCGTCGGTCAGGACGAGAATGCGCCGTGGATGACAATGGCGACGCCGAGCATGAAGAAGCCAACGACGATGGCGACGGCGATATTGTCTTCCTCAAAGATTTTCCGGCGCAGTTCGTGTGGATGCAGCGCGTCAAACAGCCAGTAGCCGACAAGCAGCAGCGCCATGCCGGTGAACGCGTAAATGATGGCACTGATCCAGATGCGCAGTTCGTGCCCAAAATCCACGGTGACCCTCCACTCTCTTCCACATGAATTCCGCGATCTGCGATACATTCCTTCGGTAGCAATGCTGAGCATAGCACACGATGGCAATCGCCCTCGCACATCGCCGAGCGCACGTTAATCTCCTTTCACGGCGGGCTGGGTCAACGTCCGTTGTCGTGACTGTCCGTTGGCGGCGGTGAAGACGGTGGCGCCGATGGTGGCGGATTCGCTGGTATCGGTGGGGTGGGCTTTGGCGGCGATGCCGGTGATGCGGATGGCGGCGTCACAGGATTTGGCGTCGCGCTGAAGGAGAACGATGAGAGCAGTGCTTGCAGACGCCCGCTATATTCATCGAATCGCGATGGAGATGTCACAAAGACGAACTGATACTCTACCCCACCATGGTACACGAAGATGACAGCGGACCGGACGCGCGCGCCGCTGTCTTCAAAGGTCTTTGTCACATCGAATCGGTATGCAGGTATGCCGCCGAGCGTGATTGCTTGTTCGGAGAGAATCATGTACTTCCGATCGGTGATGAGGAAGTCCCGTTGAGACGCGACATCCGCATTAAAGGACGGGGCCGTATCGCTCTCTCTGTTGTCCACATACATGTAAAAGTATGCTGCCAGGTTCCCGTTCAGCGCGTGTGCATCGAACTCCAGTGCCGCGTCTCCCGGATCCACGCTTTGAAAATCAATCGGGATCGTGAATGAGAAACGACCCTGTGGATCGCTGTATACCGCGCTCCCGTCCGAGATCGGCGCGCTCGGCCCGTTCGCCCCGGCGCTGAGAAACGTAAACGAGGACACGACGCTCCCCGTCTGACCGATTAGTGCGGCGTAATCCCCCTCCTGTGCGGTGAAGATGAGGATATAGAGCGCCTTGCCATCAATTGCGACGACCTGCAAGATATGGAAGCGCGATCCCTGCGCATTCGTGAAATAGTCGAACTGCCGCGCCGGTTGCCCACCGAGCGTGAGCGATGTAATGCCGTTTGGGCCGGGCTGGCTATCTGCCCCCATTGCATACCGTTTTTGGAACTCAGTCGTCGCGGCGTCGAGTGTCTGCGTCGCGTCGCGCACCTGGACGGTGAAATTCGCGCCCGCCGGGTTTGGCGCGACGAACCCCGCGACGACCGGCGGTGTCAATTGCGCGGTCGTTGGCATATAGCCATCGGGGACGGTGAAACTGAACCGCTGCTGCGGATCGGTGTAGGTCGTTGCCGCCACGACCGGCACGGCGAGCGCACTGGTCAGCAGTAATAGCGCAATAATGCCCGTTACGCGTCCGCATCGCATCTCCCGCTCCCTCTCTTTATCCGAGCCAGGGCTTTTCCTGTGACAATGTTAACGTATGTAATCCATCATATGTGACGATAGATTCGCACAAGGCACAATCGCTCACTTGCGGACGAGCATCAATGTGGTCTGAGGCGGGTTGAACCAGCGCGCGCCGTCCTCGGTGACTTCAAGATCGTCTTCGAGCGCGATCATGCCGTACCCCTCGACGAATGTGCCGATCTCCAGGACATAGCATTGACCGGCCTCGATGATCTCGTTCGGCTTCTCGCCGTATCGCTCCCACCGGGGATAGAAACCCCCGCCGCCATCATGCGCGACATGACCGAGTTGGTGACCGAGGCCGAAGTGCCACTCCTTGCCGCGTTCCGCGAAGAATTCGCGTGCCGCCTCGTCCACCTGCCAGCCGGGGATGCCGGGCCGCACGGCGTCGAACCCGGCCATGATCGCGCGCTGCACCGTCTCGAAGTCGCGCCTGACCGGCGGCGGCGCGTCCGTCTCGTCGTCCCGCAGGAAGTACCAGGTGCGCTGCATATCGGAGGAATAGCCGTCAATCGTGATGCCGAAGTCGAGCCGCAGCAGTTTGCCCTTCTCGACGGCATTCGTCGTCGGGCCGACGTGGCCGATGGGGGATTGATCGCCCGCCGTGACAGTCGGGTTGTATTCCTTGTCCCATGAAAAGCCGTAGCCGCGTTCGCGGCAGCGGCGATGGAGAAACTGCTGAATCTCCTGCTCGGTCGTGCCAATTTGTACCCATGCCGTCATCTCCGCAAAGAGCCGTTCTGTCCCTTCGCAGGCGTGTTTGATCCGCTTCCGCTCCTCCGGCGACTTGCGCCCCCGCACACGCGACGCAATCGGCTCGGCGGAGATAAACCGCGCCGGGTAGGGCGTCCCGTCGAGCGCGCTCGTGAGGTTCAGCCACATGCCGTGGGTGAGGCCGTCCGCCTTGTCGTTGTCCGTGCTGTAGTCGAGGGCGATGGTGCGCGGATCGAACCGGGTGATGATGTCGCACAGCGGCGCACTCCATCCCTGCACGTATCCGTGCGGCGTGTAAATGCCGCCCGCCTCGATCTGCGCGACATCGCCGGTGCCAACAATGGCGTGCGCCTCGCCGGAGCGCGTGATGATGAACGCGGATTGCCACGTTGCGCCCGCGCCGACGACAATCGGGATCGAAGGATCGCAGAGCGTACTCGTCTCCCGCCCAACGAGCATCCACATATCAACGTCGAGTTCGTTGAGAATGCCGACCGCCTGCGCGACTTTCTCCTTGACCAGTTGATTGACCACACGCTGCTCCTTTGGAGAGAATCCAATCGAACCGTTAATGAAGGGAGACCGAGCACAAAGGACGCGGAGAACACAGAGGACACAGAGGAAATCCATTTGTTTCTCTTCTCTGTGCTCTCTGTGTCCTCTGTGTCCTCTGTGTTGAGTCTTTCTTGGCGTCCTTGCGGGTGCCCTCTGGGCAGTATTGGTGGGTCAACTTACCGGTTCGCCAATGTTTCCGCGAGGTTGAGGAAATAGGCGGCGATCCACTGCTGGGCGTCTTTCATGCCTTGCACGGTCGCGTACTCGTTCGGGCTGTGGACGCGGCCGCCGTGACCGAGGCCACCCATCGCGACGGGGATATTGAGCCAATCCTTGTCGGTGAAGAGGTAGAAGGGCGCGGAACCGGCAAGGTGGGGCCAGATTTCTGGCTCGTGGCCGAACTGGTGGTAGGTTTCGATCATCGCCTGCACCGGTGGGTCATCAATCCGTGTCTTCGCCCACGGATAGGCGTCGAGGATGTCTACCGCAATGTCCGCGAAGCCGTGTCGGTCGAGGTGGGCGCGGATGCGCTCGTACGTCGTTTGTGGGTCCATGTTGCGGACCATGCGGACATCCACTTTCGCTTTCGCCTCATGCGGAATGATCGTCTTTGTCCCTTCCTGCCAGTGCCCGCCGACGATGCCGTCAATATTGAGCGTCGGTTGGTAGAGATACTTGCGCAGGAGCGGCACGCCATCGAGGTCGTACTTGAAGCGGCGCACCTCGTCGCCACGCAGCCGTTCGTCGGGATCGAGCGTCGGCGCGAGGGCGGCGAGCAACGCCTCATCGTGGGCGTCCGCCGGTTCGACCTCATCGTAGAAGCCGTCCACGAGAATATGCTTCTGATCCGTCGTCAGCATCGAGGAGAGGGCATGCGCGAGCCGCCACGCCGGGTTGCCGTACCAGACGGCGTTCGAGCCATGCACCGCGCGCACCGTCGGCCCGCCCCACTCGCCACCGCGCGCCGTGAACTCCATGAAGAGAATGCCCTTGACGCCGAGATATGAGAGCACCTTGCCGTTCAAATCCTGCGAGAGAAAGGCGAAAAAGGCGGCGTCCGCCCGGAGGCGGTCGCGGTTTGCGCGGACGAAGTCGGGCAGGTGCTTCGATCCCATCTCCTCCTCACCCTCGACCATGAAGATGACGTTCATCGGCAGCGTGCCATAGACATTTTTCAGCGCTTCGAGGGCGAGGAGCGTGTTGACGAGCGGGCCTTTCTGGTTCATCACGCCGCGATTGATGAGACAGGGGCCGAGTTCGGGGGCGAAGGGCGGCGTCATAATCTCGCCGCCGAAGGGATCGGTGACGACCCACGTCTCGCCGAGTACCGGCTGTACGTCATACATGCCGTAGAGCAGGATGGTATGCGGTGCGCCGACATCAATCCGGCCATAGACGACCGGCCATCCCTCCGTCGGCACGATTTCGCCCGTGCCACCGAGCCGTTCGATCCAGCGGACGAGCATCTGGGCGCACTCATCCATCCCCGTCCCGTCCGCCGAGATCGAGGGCTGGCGCACGAAGGCGCGCACCTCCTCCAGATGCCGATCCCAATGCTCCTCAATATACGCCTGCACGCGGCTCGATTCCGCCATCATATCGGGTCTCCCTTCCTCACTGAGAAGCGGTCGTGTTCGGTGAGGGAGTGTAGCATACGGGCGGGGAACGGGAACCTCACCCCCAGCCCCCTCTCCTTTGCTGCCAAGCAAAGGAGAGGGGGAGTGAGATGCTGAAAGATTGGATGCGGACAGAACGCTACGGCATTGCATCCAAGTCCCCTCCCCTCTCCTTCGCCGGATGGAACTTTCATATACCGTGATCTTGGGGCGAAGGAGAGCGGGTGCCCTCTGGGCAGTGGGGGTGAGGTTCCCTCTCACACCCGCCCGATCAGCGTTTCGCCGACGGAGCCGACGAAGCGTTCCAGCGCCTGCGGATCGGGATCGGTGGGAAGGCGGAGAATGAGGCGATGGACGCCGAGGGCGGCGTACTGCTTTGCCTCGTCGAGTGTGACCGGGCTGCGCGGCGTGACGCTGATTTCCAGTGGGCCGAGCGCCGCCGGACGGGGAAATTGTGCCGCCGCTGTCTGGAGATCGGCGAGCGCGCGGGCGGTCGCGTCCACGCTCATGCTGAAGCCATACCAGCCATTGCCCGGCTCGACCGCGCGGCGATACGCGCCCGGTGATCGCCCGCCAACGACGATGGGCGGGCCGGGCTGCTGCACCGGCTGCGGATGCGCCTGCACTTTCGCGAACTGGACGAATCGCCCATGATGCGCGGGCTGCTCTTCGCTCCAGATCGCGCGCATCGCGGCCAGATAGTCGTCCGTGCGCGCCCCGCGCTCCGCGAACGGAATATCGAGGGCGCGGAATTCCGGTTCGAGATAGCCGACACCGATGCCGAAGATGAACCGGCCCCCGGAGAGGACATCAAGGCTGGCAATCTCTTTGGCGGGGACGAGGGGATTCCGTTGCGGCAGGATGATGATGCCCGTTCCGAGCCGTACGCGGTGCGTCTGGGCGGCGAGGAAGGTGAGCGCGATGACCGGATCAAGGATGCGGTCACGCGGTTCCATCGGCGAAGGCGGCTCGCGCGGGTCGGGTAGAACGACATGCTCGCCCGCCCAGAGCGACTCGAACCCAACCCCTTCCGCCAATCGCGCGATGCGGCTCGCGGTCTCCGGCTCACTGCATGCGCCGATATTGAGGTCGAATAAACCGAATGTGAGGGTGTCGGGCATGCTGTTTCTCCTTTTTCATGTGTCATGGTGTGCGCGATCCAGAAGTATCGCGCGTTCGCGGTATGGGTCACAACGATGTCCTACCTACAGATATTCCGTCATTTCGTTACGGTGAACGTACATCTTGTGTTGGCTTGCTATACTGCGAAGGAGCGTATGACGAGGTTACGGGGATGGGTGCAATTGATGAGGGTTCCGCATGTGTAATCGAAGGGGCGTGCCCGCGCTTGCCGCGCTGCTGCTGGCGCTCTTTGTATCCCTTTTGCCGGCGCGGGCGGCGGAGCAGTTTGCCGACCCGGCCTTTCGCGCGCTCTGGGAGCGGACGGACGGCCCGGTTGCGGCAGCGGCGGTGCAGCAGACCTTTCTCTGGGGGCCTACGCCGATCAGCGGGGCGGTGCAAGAAAAGTACGCGCAAAGTCCCGGTGGCATGCGGCTCGTGCAATACTTCGACAAAAGCCGCATGGAAATCACGCAGCCGGGGAACGCGCAGACATCGGCGTTCTACGTCACCAATGGCCTGCTCGTTACCGAACTGATGACCGGGCGTATCCAGACCGGCGATGATCCGTCGCAGGTCGAATTGCGCGACCCCGCGAACATCAATGCCGTCGGCGATGGCGACGATCCGAATGCGCCGACCTACCAGACACTTGCGAAACTGCGCGATCTCCCGGCCCGCGCGGTTAACGCGGCGGTCAATGAGCAGGTAGACCGGACCGGGAGCGTCAGCGTGGGCGGTGCGAATAGCGTCACGACAGCGGTCCTTGTGCCGGAGACGCGGCACGCGGTCGCCTCTGTCTTCTGGACATTCATGAATAGCACGGGGCCGGTCAGCGACGGCGCGGGCGGGATGGCCACGGGATCGCTCTTTGCTAACCCATTTTACGCGACCGGCTTCCCCATTGCGGAGGCATACTGGACGACGGTGCGCGTCGCGGGGACGGCCCGACAGGTGCTGATGCAGGCGTTCGAGCGGCGCGTCCTCACCTATACACCCGGCAACCCCACCGGGTTCGCGGTCGAGGCGGGCAACGTCGGCGCGCATTACTATCAGTGGCGCTATCTGTCGAAGCAATCTACGGTCGTTGACCCTACTGCTACCGTCGGTCCGATCCAGGTGGCGAACGTCTTTGCGGGGAAGTACAACCTCACGCCCGGCGATGTCCCCGAACGCTTTCAGTTCCAACTGGACGGCGAGGCAACGAATGGCCTGATCGCGAAGAATGATTCAGACCCGAACTACGGCACGTATCTCAAGCAATGGCAGCGCCTGACCGGCTACCGACGCGTCTTCATCCGTAGCGAGATCGGCAATCAGGCGTCGGCGATCCAATCGCTCGTCTCCGTCTTCCGCACACCGGATGGCGCGCTGGCGGCGCTTAACTTCAATCACGACCGTACACGCACCCTCCCGAACGTCGCGGTTGCCGACGCCGTCTTCGGTGCGAATTCATATTTGGAGACTGATCGGTCCACGGAAGGAATCACTCTCTATTCGCTCGTCTGGCAGCAAGGGAACGTTCTTGCCAGCGTAGACATCAGCACGCCGACACATGGGGGGTTGACACCGGTAGACGCACAGGGCCTTGCCGGCAAAGTGTCGCGCCGCCTTGCGGCTGACATCACGGCCTGACCGATGCGCATGCACGGCGATCCACGACGGCGGTTGTTTGTGTGCATCGCGATGACGTGTATGGCGCTGGTGGCGATTGCCCCCTTCGCTCCCGCGCGACGGGCCGCGCCCATGCTGTTTGCGTCGCCTGCTTTCGGTGCAACATGGTCGCCGGTAGACGAACCGGTTGCGTCGGGCGCGGTGCAGCGACCGTATCTGTAGGGCGCAGGGCCGAACGGTGCGGGCATCTCGGAGCCATACCGCGATGCGCCGGGCGGCATGCGGCTCGTCCAATACTTCGACAAAGCGCGCATGGAACTGACCGATCCCGCGCTCGGCACGGTAACGACCGGACTCCTGACGCGCGAACTCGTCACGGGGCGGATTCAGATCGGTGACAGCCCCGCCAGTATCGAGGTGCGCGGACACGGCAGCACAACCGCCATCGTCGGCGACGCGACGAATACGTATCCGACATACAGCCAACTACGCGACCGGATTGACCGCCCGCAACCGGACGCCACCGGCCAGTTTGTGACCGATACGCTCGCGCTGCCGCCCGACGCCACCGCCGATAGCACGCTCGCTGTCCAATCCGGCGGCATGGCGCGGGCAGCGGACGATCCAAACGCGCAACTGATACATTTTGTGCCGGAGACCGGGCAGACGATTCCGCAGGCATTCTGGTCCTTTATGACGGCGGGCGGCATGGCGCTCGACAACGGCACGCTCGTGGATCGCACACCGCTCTTCGATTGGATTCCGGTTGTCGGCCTGCCAATTTCGCCCGCCTGGTGGGTAACGGCCCGCGTCGGCGGCACGCCAACGGCGGTGATGCTCCAACTCTACGAGCGTCGCGTGCTCACCTATACACCGGCGAACCCGCCCGGTTTTCAGGTCGAGATGGGCAATATCGGCCAGCACTATTTCCAGTATCGCTATCTCGGCGCCGATGCGCCGTTGATCCCGGTCACGGTCGCGCCTGGCCCGGTAGCGACCGGGAAGGCGCCGAAGCCAACGACGACCACGCGCCACCCAACAACCGCCCCCATCATCACAGGCGCCGGACCGGTGCGCATTGTGGCTCTCGTCGCCCGCCCGCCGGACGGCGCGGCCGATGTCAACGGCGAAACGGTGACGATCCGCAACGATGGACTCGTGACGGTTGACATTACGCACTGGACACTCACGGACGCGAGCGGGATCAATGTCTTCATATTTCCGTCGCTCGTCCTGCCACCGGGCGGAATGGTCGTCGTCCACTCGGGCCAGGGCAGCCCGACCGCGACTGACCTCTACGTCGGGAAGAAAAAAGGCATTTGGAAGGATACGGGCGACACCGCGACGTTGCGCGATGGAACCGGGGCGGTGATCAGCGTGTACATGTATGGAAAATGAATGGTCGGTGTTCAGTGGCAGCGGGCTGATGAACATTACTGACTTCGAGTGATCCGGGAACGCAGGCTGGAAAGCCTACGCTACCGGTAGCACAGGCTTTCCAGCCTGTGAACCCATGACCCGATTAAGTTGAATGTTCATCTGCCCGCTGCTAGAATTAGGCGTCCCTTCCAACTGTTGCGGACTCACTCGGTGTGATCGTGAACAATGCGCGCAGTTTGCCCGGTGCATTTGTCGTGATTCCGGCGATGCCGCGCCCGGCGAGAATACCGGCACGGCGCGGATCGTCGAGTGTCCAGACATAGATCGGGAAGCCCGCGCGCCCAGCGTGAGCGATGAAGCGCGGCGTCACGGTCGGATGCAAGGCATTGATGCCAACGCAGCCAAGTCGCTGCGCGTCGGCAATCGCCACGTTCGTGCCCTGCCGCGTGAGGAGCCAGAACGGCAATCGCGGCAGCGCGGCGCGGGTCGCCTGAATGATTTCGGTGTCGAAGGAACTGAGGATGATGTCGTCCGTCCTCGCGCCAATCGTTGCGGCGAGCGTATCCGGCGGGATCAGCTCTTTCAGTTCGAGGTTGATGAGCGGCAATTTGCCCCGGACGGTCGCCAGCGTCTCCGCGAGTGTCGGGACATCATAGGCCGCCAGTGCGGCAGCGGTCATCTCCGCAATCCGCACAGGCTGCTCGTGCGTCCGGCGGAGCGAATCATCGTGGCTAATGACGATCGTGCCGTCCGCGCTCATGCGCAGATCGCACTCAAGCCCGTCCGCGCCCTGCGCAATGGCGAGGCGGAAAGCGGCGAGCGTATTTTCCGGGGCATCCGCCGATGCGCCACGATGGGCAATGATCAGGGGTACCGAAGTGCGTTGGATACGTCTCATAGCATGGAGCGTATACCACTTTCTCGTCAATGTAAAGATGCCAGCGAACGGTACTATGCCTATTCGAGTTGATACGTATTTCTTCGATTTACTCAAGACGCCGATTCGGTAGCGATGAGCATTTGAAAGCGTTCGTGGATACGCCTTGCACGCGAAGCGCGGTATGATGCTCCATGGACATACGCATGAAGGAGGCAGGGGATGATTAACGCGGAACCGGGGCGGTGGCCGAATGGCGCGCGGTGCGCGGTGACACTCTCATTCGATGTGGACGCGGAAACACTCTGGCTGATCGCGGACCCGGCGAATGAACACAAGCCCGGTCTGCTCTCGATGGGGCACTACGGCCCGACCGTCGGCGTGCCGCTGATCCTCGATCTGCTCGCCCGCCACGACCTGCACGCCTCATTTTTCGTGCCGGGGTGGACGGTGGAGCACTACCCCGAGGCGATGCAGGCGATTGTTGCAGCCGGGCATGAGATCGGTCATCACGGCTGGATTCACGAAACGCCGACCTCGCTCGCGAAAGATGCCGAGCGGGAGGTCCTGGAGCGCGGCCTGCGCGCCATCGAGCAGGTAGCGGGCGTCCGCCCGGTCGGGTATCGGTCGCCGTCGTGGGAATTCAGCACGAATACACTCGACCTGATCGCCGAGTACGGCTTTCGCTATAGCAGCAATTTGATGGACACGTTCCTGCCGTACCGGCATCCAGACACCGACGTGATCGAATTGCCGGTGCAGTGGATTCTCGATGACGCGCCGTTTTTTCTTTTCCGGCCAAGTGGCGCGACCCGTCCGATCCAACCCGCCGCGCATGCGTTGCAGGCATGGCAGGAAGAATTCGCCGGTATCTACGCGTACGGCGGCCACTGCATGCTGACGATGCACCCGCAACTCTCCGGCCGACCGGGGCGCGTGCAGATGCTGGAGCGGTTCATCGCGTACGTCCGGGCAATGCCGGAGCCGGTTTGGTTCGCGACAGGCGCGGAAGTCGCGGAGCATTGGCGGGCGCATCAGACATCCTGACCGTGGCAATATCCTTGCATTTCGGTCTTGCGGATGCGCAGCAGATACGCTCGCCCGAAAGGATCAACAGTGCAATGACACGACGGAAAGAGATGCTGATTGGCGCGGGCGCAATGGTGGGCGGCGCGGCGGCGCTTGCCGGGACGAATGCCGTGCTCGCCGCTACCGCGCCGCCACTGTGGTCCGTGCTACCCGGCGACACGAAGCGGTACTCGTGGCGTGATGGCGAAATTAGTTACGCCGTTCGTGGGACGGGTCCACCGCTCCTGCTACTGCACGGAATCTATGCGACCGCCTGCGGCTACGAGATGCGCCGTCTCTTCGCGCCGCTCGCCGAGCAGTATCGCGTCTACTGCCCGGATCTGATCGGCTTCGGCCTCTCGGACCGGCCCGCGATCGCGTACACGCCGATGATCTTCATGAAGATGATCCGCGATTTCGTGCAGGACGTTATCGGTCGTTCATGCGTGGTTGTCGCGAGTAGCCTGACCGCCGCGTATGTCATTCAACTCGCCTTCGATCATCCCGGCCTCTTCCGTCGTCTCGTGCTTGCCCTCCCGACGGGGCTTGAACAATTGGAAGATCGCACGCCGAGTGCGAAGAAAGCCGCAGCCACGGCCCTGTGTACATCCCCGGTGATCGGTGAGGCGCTCTTCAACGCGCTCGTCTCGAAGCCAAGCCTGCGCTATTACCTGGAGAAGCAAAGTTACTACGATACACATGCGGTGACGGACGAGATGATCGCCTATTACCACGCTGCCAGACACCAGAAGAACGCGCGCTTTGCACCCGCCGCATTTGTCGGCCAGCAACTGAACTGGCCCGTCCGGCATGCCTTTGCGAATCTCACACAGCCAGTGATGATTGTCTGGGGAGCCAACGCGGTGATCGCGCCCCTAAAGTACGCGCAGACATTCCGCCACACCAGTCACCACGCCCGTCTCGAAGTCCTCGATCGTTGCGGCGCGGTCCCGCACGATGAGTGCGCGGACGAATTCCTCCGGCGCGTGCAACCCTGGCTCGCCCTGCCCGACGAAGAAGCGCGCTGGTGCGAGCCGATTTCGGAGAAACAGACCTAACCCCCGACCCCCTTCTCTAAAAGGAAGGGGGAGTGGACCTACTCAGTCCTCAGTCCTTTGCCCTCAGTCCTTCGTTACGAGAGGGCGGGGGAGGCGAGTTTGATGTAGCGCTCGACGCTCATTTTGTTGCGCGAATCTTCCGCGAGGCCGAGGAGGCCAATTAGTTTTCCGGCGTCGTTCCCTTCGCGGGCACGCTCCACCGCCCAGGTATCGCGGAGCGATTGCGGCGTCACTTTCTTGGCGATCTCCGCGCTCGCGGCGATCCGTTCGACGATCTTGTTGATGGACTGCGGCGGCAGCGCGATCAACCGCTCCTGTGGATCGTACGCCGCGACGTAGGCGGTGAAAATCGCCGCGAAGGTGGCGTCCGCCGCGAGTTTCCGCTCTTTGTTGCGGTAGCGGGCCGAGTCGTAATAGATGTAGACGATCGGATGCTCCGCGTCGGACAGGTCCACATGCTCCCTGCGGATCGTCAGCAACTCGCCGCGCGAGAAGCCGAGCCGCAGGAGCAGATGCGCGATCAGCGCGGAACGTTCATTCTCATCGGCGGCAGCATCGAGAAATCGCTCTTGCTCGTCCGCGAACAAGGGCTGCGGGGTCTTCAGCGGGATGTGTTCGGGATAAAACCCGGCCGCCGGATTCTCTTTCTCGGTGATCAGTTTGCACTGCACGATGAGGAATTTGAAGAAGGTATTGAGCGACGTGAGCCGCCGCTTGCGCGTGCTGCGCGTCGTGCTGTCGCCGAGGAAGGCGGCGATGTCGCGCGCGCTAACCTGCGGCATCGGCTTCGGCCCGATCCGCTCCTCGAATAGCGCGAGGTCGTACGAGTACGACTCAATCGTGTTTTTCGGGTGGCCGGACTGTTCGAGATAGCGTCGGAACCAGTAGCGCGCAAGCGTCAATGTCGCGTCCGCCGTCAGTTCCCGCATCAGCGCGACACCGGGCGTTAACTTCCCGTTCGTATCTACTGTGAACAGCGCCTGCTGCTCCGGCTGAGGCGTCGTCGGGATCGCCGCGACGGACTGCCGACTCGCGAGAGACGCGGCTCTCTGCTCCTGCTTGCTGCTGCTACTCATGGCGTCACCTCCTGTCCTTCCGCTCCATACTGTCCGTACACGCGAACGCATGTCCGTATCTTAGCATATCCCACAACATTCTGTCGAGTTGTGTGTGCGAATTCGTCTGGAAGGCCAATGCCTCTGACCTTATTTCGTAGGGGCGATTCGCGAATCGCCCTCGTGCAGCGGCAGGGCGCAACGGGAAAGGTCCGGATGATCCGGAGCGGGCGATTCACGAATCGCCCCTACGTAAGGAAATCCTTCAAGGCATCACGATATCTCTATCACGAGAGAATGCTACTTCGCGCTCACCGGCGAGCGATCCGCGCTTTCAGCGAGTATCGGCAGGTGCGGGATGAAGCGGTGTGTGGAGCGGGGTAGGAGCACGGTCACGGTCGTGCCGACATCCACGAAACTGGCGATACCAACGCGGCCACCGTGCGCCTCGGCGATCTGCTGAACGAGGCTGAGGCCGAGACCTGCCCCGCGATGAACGCTCTCAACCCCACTCGCGCCGCGATAGAATCGCTCAAAGAGGTGCGCGATCTCCGCAGGCGCGATGCCTGGCCCTTCGTCTCGCACGCGCACCGCAAGCCATTCCCGTTCGGGGCGCACCATAATCGCGACGGGCGTCCCCGGCGGCGTGTAGTGGCAGGCATTCTCGATCAGATTGGCGAGTAGCCGTTGCAAGAGCCGCGCATCGCCCTCGATCGTCGCCTCGCCATCAACATCCGTACGGATCGGATGGTCGGGAAACGTCCGCATCGTTTCTTCCGCGATCGCCGACGCGAGTTCGCCGACATTGACCTGGCTTTGGACAATCGGCTGACGGCCCGCGTCAATCCGCGCGAGCGTCAGCAAATCGGCGATCATCGTGCTCGTCTCCGCGACGGATGCGCCAATCTCTTCGAGTGCGGCGCGGTATTCGCTCGCACTCCGCTCTCGCATCAGGGCGAGTTCGGTCGTCGCCTGGATGACCGCGAGCGGTGTCCGTAATTCGTGCGCGGCATTGGCAACGAATGCCTGCTGCTGGGCGAGCGACCGCCGTACCGGCACCATCACCTGTCGCACGAGGAAGAGACCACCGATGACCGAGAAGACGATGACGCCACCCCCGATCAGCGCCATGATCAGCCGGAGCCTGTTCAACAAATCGTGGAGGGCGGCGTCCGGTCGCCCCGTTTGCACGATGACGGCGATGTGCGTGCTGTCTTCCTCGCCAATCCAGATCGGCTCCGTCACAACGCGCGTGCCGCTGTTCCCAGCGGACGAGAGCGTGCGGACATCGGTCGTGCCGCCCTCGGCGACTTTGAGCGGGAGCAGGGCGGGCAGGTTCGCGACGCGCTGCGGGTTAGGGGCTTTCAGTTGCCTCCCATCCGGTGAGAAGAGATAGACATCAATGCCCGCCGTGTTGAGGTCGCGGGCGAAATCAAGCGCATACATATCAATGGTGCCATCTGGCTTGAGGACGACATTCGCGACATCCTCCGCGCGCTGCGACAGCGAGTCGTCGAAGTTTTCGCGTGTCCGCCGCGCCTCGACGCCATAGGTGAGAAAGCAGGCGATGATCCCGGCAATGGCGAGCATGCCGACGATCCACCCGGTCATGATGCCGCGATTCCGCTGTAAGGCCAGCATGGAGCGCACTCCTCGCCTACCGCACTATTACTCCAGCTCAGGATAGCACAGCCTGTCGGCTCAATCGCGCCGCACGCGGATGCCGCGATCCGTGACGACAATTAGTCGAAAAAACCAGGGAGTTGTTTGAGCGTTGACCATTGTGGGCTGTCATGCCCAAAAATGACCAGGGAGATGTGTTTCCTCTCGACGAGATCCAGCAATTTGCGCGTGCTGGCAATCGATTCCGCTCCATCGGCATCCGCTGGACCAACCGGCCGATCAGCCGTGAAATGAGCCTGCACGGAGATGGCATCAATGGCAAGAAGCACCGGACCGGTTTGAGGAAGGGAGACGAGAACCGCCTGGTGGCCGGGGGAATGTCCACTCGTCTCGATGAGTTCGATGCCGGGAAGCAGTTGTGTATCGCCATCAACAATCTGGTAGCGTGAGAGGGGCTGATCCCACTGGGAGCGGGTAGAGGCGAAACGAGGGTGACCCGCACACGCTACTTCGTGCTGCAGGCGCTGTGCAATGAGCCGGGCGTTGGGGAAGGCTGCGAGGTTACCTGCATGATCCTCATCGTAGTGCGTACAGATCAAAAGATCAATGTCCGCAGGCCGCACGCCAATCGTTGCCAGTTGTTCAATCACGTCCTTGCTGTATGTGATGGTGAGACTGCGCCCCATGGCATCTTCTATCACCTCCTCCGTTTTCTCCGTTCGGGGAAGGCCGCTATCAATCAGAATGTTTTTGCTATCCCTGGTCTGAATGAGATAGCAGGGGACTGGTATGGTAAATGACCCCGTGGTGATCGTTGCTACCTGCATGAGGTAAAGCCGTTGCGGATCCGATGTGCTGGTGGTCATATGATGGCCCTTTCATGTGAAAAACAGGAGTTCAAATTGGGCGAAGAAATACCAGATCGAATTCGGTGATCCTCCACGAACAGACATGCTATCGCGGACAGTTTGATTATCGCATGCGGACCGCATGCCGAGGATAGCCTACGATGCGGTGCGAACGGATGGCACCCATAGACTGATAATGATGAGCGATCCGAGGCAACCGATGCCGCCGAAAATGAGCGCCATCGGCACGCCCGTGAAGTCGCCGACGGTGCCGAGCACCATCGAGCCGAGCGGCATCATTCCCATCGCGATCATGGTGTACATGGAGAGCACTCTGCCGCGAAATTCCGACGGGACGTTCAGTTGGATCAGCATGTTCGTCGTGGACATGCTCATCGTCGCTGCGCCGCCGACGATGACGAGCAGGCCGAGCGAAACCGGGAACGACCGCGAGGTCGCGAAGCCAATCAGCGCCGCACCGAACGCGCCGATCGAGATTGGCAGAAGCAGGCCGCGATGGGTGAAATTGCTCATGGAGGCAATCGCCAGTGCACCGATCAATGCGCCAATACTGGAGAAGGCCATCAGCATGCCCAGCCCGGTCGCGCCGACATGGAGGACATCGCGTTGCACTGCCGGCATCAGTTGGCTGTATGGCCGCCCAAGCAGGCCGACGAGCGCGATGAGGATGAGCAGCGCGCCGACCGTCCGGTTGCCGCGCACATAGCTGAACCCTTCGCGCAGATTCTCGAACATCGTCTGCTTGCGCATCGTCCGGTTCGGCACGGAGGTCATCATGAAGAGCGCGATGATGACCGCGAGGAAGGAGATGGCGTTGATGTAGAAGCACGCGGCGATGCCGATGAAGCCGAGCGCCAGCCCCGCGAGCGATGGGCCGAGAATGCCCGTGCCGTTGAAGGCCGCCGATTGCAGCGCGACGGCATTGGCGATGTACTCCTTGCCGACGATATCCGGCACGAGCGCCTGCCGCGTCGGATTGTCGAA
>JBPCPB010000132.1:0-10046 GCA_050999735.1 Thermomicrobiales bacterium
CGTTTCTTGCCATGGTCTTGGAAATGGTGTTGCCAGGCTTCCACCCTGGGCATCAATCAGTCGGGAAGCCCGCCACCACCGAGAAAATAGAGTCTCAGTCGTCAATCGCCTGGTAGGCCGAGGTCCAGAAATCGCCGAAGAGGTCGGAGGACGGCGGCATGCGCTGGGTCATCAGGATCGCGACCATCTCTTCCCTGGGGTCCGAATACCCGGACGTGCCCAAGCCGCCGTCCCAGCCGAACCGTCCGGGAACCGCTGCCACGTCGTCGCGCTTCGTGATGATGGACAGGCCGAATCCCCAGCCGCGATTGTCGTCAAGGAAACCCCCGGCTGCCGCCCGCTGCGCGGGTGTCAACTGGTCGGTCGTCATGGTCTCGACCGAGGGCCGCGAGAGGATGCGCTCGCTGCCGTGCCGTCCCATGTTCAGCAGCATCTGACCGAAGGCCAGGTAGTCATCAACGGTCGAGATCAGCCCCCCGGCGCCAGACGGGAAGGCGGGCGGACGGCTCCATTGGCCCTCCTCGGCTTCGTCGAAGACCTCGAACGCCCCGGTATCGAAATTGGTCCAGTAACTGGTCGCGAATCGGGCGATGGTCGCAGCGGGTATGCTGAAGCCGGTGTCCTTCATGCCGAGCGGCGCGAAAATGCGCTCGCGCAAGAATGTCTCGAACGGTTGGTCTGCGGCGCGCGCGATCAAGACGCCGAGCACGTCGGACCCGGTGTTGTACATCCACTGCTCACCCGGCTGGTGCATCAGCGGCAGCGTCCCCAGGCGGCGCATCCACTCATCCGGCGCGGGCGTCGTTGCCGGGCTTGGCGGCCCCATGCCGATCTGCTGCTCGCTCGCGGCCTGCAGGATCGGATAGGCGTCCGGCGACGCCATCATCTGGCCGAAGCCCATGCGGAAGGTGAGCAGGTCGCGCAGGGTGATCGGCCGGTGCGCGGGCACGGTGTCATCGAGCGGCCCGTCGAGCCGCTTCAGCACCGTGCGGTCGGCCAGTTCGGGCAGCAGCCGATCCACCGGTTCATCGAGCCGCAGTGTACATTCCTCCACCAGGATCATTGCCGCCGCAGCGGTGATCGGCTTGGTCATCGAGGAAATGCGGAAAATCGTGTCGCGCCGCATCGGGGCGCTGCCGCCGACCGTCTGCATGCCGATCGTATCAACATGCGTCTCGCCCCGGCGACTGACGAGCGTGACGAGACCGGGCACGTCGCCGCGCTCGACATAGCCGACCATGACATCATGCATGCGGCCGAGCCGCGCCGTGGAAAATCCTCCGGTACTCATCATGACGATCACTTTCTTTCTGGCATTGGTGCATCAAGGAACGGCGTGATGATCGGAAGCAGCAGATCGGTGCGGGCGAGAATGGTGAAATGTGTTGTGCCCGGGAGCACGGCGAGCTGGGAAGCCGGAGGATCACCCATGCCAACATCCGCCTTGCCGCCGCCGAGCAGTTGAAACATCTCCACTACGTGTGCGGGGCGGACGCCGTCAGCATCCCCGACGACGATTAGTGTGGGCATCTCGAGCGCCGCGACGCCCGGCGACCAGTCATACTCCTGCCGCAGCATCCGACCCATCTTGTCGGCCACCGTTGGCCAATCTTCCGGCCTCGGCGCGACACGGACATAGGCGTCGTGCATTGGGGAGCCGACCCACGTTCCAGCCACTTCGGCAGTAATCGCCGCCATGCCCGCGAGGACCTCGGGATACCATCCGTCACGCTTGCAGGGAGCCGAGGTGACCACGAGTTTGCGTACCACATCTGGGTGCCGGATGGCGGTTTGCAGCGCGACGCCGCCCCCGCGGGAATAGCCGAAGAGATCGGCGTTTTCGAGTCCGAGGTATGTGATCAGGGCGGCGATGTCATCCGCCATTAACTCATGACTCAGCGGGCGATCAATATCGGCAGTATGCCCATGCCCCTGCAACTCGACGGCAATGACCCGGCGGCTCTCAGCAAGGGCTGGTAGCAGCGCTCCGAGCGCGTCAATGGTCTGGAAGGCACCGGGAAGCAGAACCAGCGGTTTCCCGGCGCCGTGGATTTCGTAGTACAGATTGAGGCCGTTCACCGAAGCGTAGCGGTCCTGGGTATGCTCCTGCGGAGTTGCATTCATTGAAGGTCCTTTCTGCGTGCGTTATGGTGTGCCACCACCCCGACCGACCATCCCTCGCTCGCGCACGGACGACGCCACTGCTCGTCGGTGCATCCCGTGACCATCGCGATGACCTCGTCGTTGACCGCCTCGAACTGTGCGGCGAGTTCTTCCGCCCGTTTGGACATTGCGATTCCTCCTGCCTCATTAGAGCTGGGCTGTCCGGACGACTTCGACCGGCGGCCCCCGACTCTTCTCTCACGTCGGCAGACAGCCGACACAAGGTAGTCGTTCGGCAGCCTCCCAGATCGACAACAATGTGTCGTTGTCGGGTGCATGCCTTGTGGTATGACACATGCATAATGCAATTGTCGAATCGTGAAGCCTCCGTTCGCCGTGATCTCCGGCTCCGATTATTCTTGAGGGACGCCATGCAAAAAAACTCAGCGATCGCCACCGCGAAAAACGCAGCACACGATGCACACGCGGGCGCACACGACGCCGCGACGAACCCGTGGAGCGTGCGCCTGGCTCGCTGTGGATACGTGGCGAAAGGCGTTGTTTATGTCCTGATCGGCGTTCTCGCGCTGAAGGCAGCGATGGGGTCTGGCGGCGGCAAGACGACCGGAAACGCCGGGGCAATCGAAACGCTCTACCAGCAGCCGTTTGGCCGCCTCCTTGTGACCATCGCCGGGATTGGGCTGTTTGCCTATGCACTCTGGCTCTTCGTCTCGGCGGCGCTCGATCTGGAAGGAAAGGGGACGGAGGCAAAAGGGGTGGCCGCGCGGCTGGCGTTTGCCATCGTCGGCGGTTCCTATGTCGCGTTGGGAATTGTTGCCCTGCGGTTGGTGCTGCATCGGAGTAGCGGCGGGAAAAGTTCGGACGCCCAAACGCAGGACTGGACCGCCCGCCTCCTGAAGCATTCCGGCGGTGTCGCGCTCGTCGTCCTGATCGGATTGATCGTGCTCGGTGTCGCGGGGTATTTCTTTTTCGAGGCAATCACGGCCCATTTCCGCAAGAAACTGAATCTCTCTGGCGCGCATGCCGGCGAGCGGCACTGGGTCGTCCCGCTGGGCAGGGTCGGGTACGCGGCGCTCGGCGTGGTCAATACGGTCGTTGGCATCTTCCTTATCATTGCGGCGCTGCGCAATAATCCGGGCCAGGCGAAGGGGGTCGGCGGCGCGCTGGCCGAAATCACGCAACGTCCGTACGGCGCGTTCCTGCTCGGCATCGTTGCCATTGGCCTGATCGCCTACGGCGCGTACACGTTCGTCGAAGCGCGCTATCGCCAACTCGTGCGCGCCTGAAGGCCCCGGAATGACACAGGGAAAAGAACCGATTGAACCGCAAAGGCGCAAAGGACGCAGAGGACGCAAAGAGGGGAAAGGAATTTTATTTCTTCCCTCTTTGCGTTCTTTGCGCGGGCGCCCTCCGGGCAGCATGCGTCTCTGCGGTTCTCCCCGGTTTCGCTACGCTGGCGCGAAGGCGGCGCAGAGCATGCCGAAGTAGGTCGGCGCTTCGTAGGAGAGGAATTCGCCCCGCCAGTCATCGCCAATCGCGCTGGAGAGCATCAGCATCTGCCAGAAACTATCCGCCTTCGCGCGTCCCACGAGCGCGGGGTCAATCTGCTGCACGCCGGTGAGATGATTCGCCTTGATGAGATCAACGACCCGCCCGTCGTATTCGGCGGCGGCGGGATCAAAACCATAGGGGCCGTCCGCCAGATGCGCGTGGCCGTGATCCGAACTGGCGATCATCGCCACGCGCTTGCCGGAGGCCGTCGCCATCGCTGCGAGCGCCTGCCCGGCCCGGACATGATCCGTTGGCGACATATCGCGGGCGGGGCTGATGACGACGACCGGCACCTGTGGCTCCGACCGGCCACCCATGAACCAGAGCGGAATGAGCACGCCCCAATCCATCGGTGCGGTCGCGCCCGCCGCGTCATTGCCGCCGTAACTGATGCCAACCGCCGGGATATGCGCAGCGTTGAGGGCATCAATCGCGGCGCGAGCGAGCATGCGGTCCGTCGGGCAGCGCAGTTCGATCTGCTCATCGGACCAGTCAGAGAGCGACCCCGCCAGTTTTCCGGCGACGACGACCGCCATCGCCCCTTCAACGTGGACATTGTGCGGCGTGACAATGATCGTCGCCTCCGGGCGGGCGGCGGCGAAGCGGCGGCCAAGTTCGGCCATCGCATGCTGCGTCGCGGTCGCGAGGCCACGTTCTTCGGCGGAACACGCCTCGGGGATCGCCAAACTACCGTGCGGCGCGATGGCGGCAAAAACCAATCCACTCATTCTGCTTCCTCCTGCATACGGAACGGACGACGATGCGCGGAGTATAGCAGCAGCGGGGTGTGCAAAAGCGGGGAGGAAAGCGATTGAACCGCAAAGGACTCAGAGGACGCAAAGGACGCAAAGAGGAGACGAAACGAATTTCTTCTTTTTCCTCTTCTTTTTCTTTGCGTCCTCTGAGTCCTTTGCGCCTTTGCGGTTCATTTGGTTTCAAAATCGTTTTGTTGCGTGGTGACGTGGGGCGGGCAGCGCGATCGTCACCGCGCGTGGGTGCGGGCCGTCGCTGTGCTATCCTTTGGGCGCCTGATAGGTCAGTTCGCCCGCTTTGCGCATCCCTTCCATCGCCTCCTGGACGGTGAGGAGCGGAGTCGTCTTGTAACTGCGCAGATGGCCCGGCGAGACAATCGCCAGTGCGGCGGCGGTCGCGGCGGTGGCGTCCGGTAACTCGATAATGCCGACAATGTCCGAATCACCGAGCGCATAGAAGAGATGCAACAACTTGCCACCCAATTTCTCCGCCACGGCGGCGACGCCGGGCGTGCGATCCTGTGGGTTCTTCGCGAGCGTCGCGAGCGCTTCCGCCGTGTAACTCGCTTGGATTAAATACAGTGCCATCGGCTCCCTCCCATTCTCGTTCATTCCTGCCTGCCCGCATGGGGAGTATACCGAAAAAATGATGGCATCTGCATTGCTTATACCCTTATCCAGTGTTGTGCCAAAAAAAGGCTGTGGATGTGCGGTGAACGAATCATTGCATAGACTGCGGCAGGGACTTGCACGCAGACGAAAGGAGCCGCGATGCGATTGAAGATAGTGTGCCGCTTGCGGACGCGGTGCAAACAATGATCGGTCGTAATGACGAACATGATGATTCGCCTGTGCGTACGGTGCGCTTCGAGATCGCGCCGCGCTCCATTCTCCTGATCCTCGTCATCGCCGGGGGCATCCTGCTCGTTGCGCGCTTGTGGGAAATCATCCTCATTCTCATCATTGCCCTTGTGCTTGCGGGGACATTCAGCCCCGTCGTCACGTGGCTCGAGCGCCACCGCATCCCACGCGCCCTCGCCCTCTCGCTCATCCTCATCGTCCTGCTTGGCTTTATTGTCGGCCTTGGCGCGCTGATTATCCCGGCGTTTGTCCATCAGTTCGGTACCCTCTCCACCGACGCGCCCCGGATTCAGGCACGCCTGGCGGACCTCGCCGCGCGCGTGCCGCCCCTCGCCGGACAGACCGACACCATCCGCTCAGCCAAGCCCGACCGCCTGCTTACGCCCATCGGCGCGTATGCGCTTAAGTCGGCCGGGGCGGCAGCGCAGTTGGTCGTGTTGGGCGGTACGACGGTCGTTATCGCCTTTTACCTGATCGCGGATCACGAGCGCGTGACAGGATTTCTTTTCGCGCTTCTGCCGCGTCACTATCATATCCGCACTGCGCGGACGCTCCTGGACATGGAAACGGTCGTTGGCGGATATATGCGTGGCCAGGCCATCACCTCGCTCTGCATCGGAGTGTTCGTGTTCATTCTCCTGCGCGTCATAGGCGTGCCGGGCGCGCTGCCGCTGGCGATCCTCGCGGCATTTTCGGACCTGATCCCGCTGATCGGCGGGGTGCTGGTCGTCGTGCCCTCCGTCCTGTTCGCGCTCACCGTCGGCCCGCTCCAGGCGGTGATTGTGCTGGTCGCTATCGTGATCTATCAGCAGTTCGAGAGCCACCTGCTTTTGCCGCGCGTCTACGGCCAGAGCCTGCGCCTCTCGCCGCTGGCCGTGATCATCGCTCTCCTGATTGGTGGAACGCTGCTGGGCATTGTCGGCGCGCTCCTCGCCCTGCCAATGGCGGCGGGCATCCGCGTGCTAATCGAGAACTACCGGATTGAGTTGCCGGGCGAGCACCCGGGGGAGAAAGAAGAGCGGGCGGAGGAGGCGCACGCCGAGGCGACCTATGCTGCCCAAGCGCAGGGAACGTCGGCGAGGGAGTCGGCGATGATGGCGACGGAAATTGCCGAACAGTTGCAGGACGCGGACGAGGCGGAGACGGGGGAGACCGAAGTGCCCATCGAGGAGCGGAGCGATCCGCCCCATCGTCCACCCGCCGTGCCGAATCCCGCGCGGGGAAGTTGAGGGTTCGGGGTTCGAGGCTCAGGGTTCGGAGTGGGGCATTCGTCCTCAAAACCCTGAGCCTCGAACCCCGAACCCTTTACGGCAGATACCGCCGCTCGTAGCGTGTCTCGCGTGGGGCGCGCGCCGCGCTGTCGGGCAAGGGCGGGAAGGGGGCATGCGGCTCGGTCTGATACCAGTAGGCGGTGCTGGCGATGTCATCTCCGCGATCATTTGCGTGGCCGTGCTCGATCGTCACGCGAATGTGCGTGTCGAAAAGTACCGGGTCCTCGATGTGGTAGCGGTAGACGGTGATCTTGCCGCCCCAGTTCGCCGCACCGGGCAGCAAAATGCCGTGGTAGGGCGCGACGTAGAATTCTGACGGGCACCATGCGCAGCCATAATAGTCCTCCGTGCCGGTGCCGGTGAGCGTCGGCAATGCATCGCCGTCAACAAAAATCATATCGTCTCCCTCACCGTACCACGACCAATCCGCCGCCAGCCCCGCGCCGCTCTGGCTTGGGTCGTGAACATGCACATTGTCGTAGTCGAGGTGGCAGCCGACGTAGTGCCCCTTGCCCGTCGCTTCCATGATGAGGTAGTTGCCCGCGCCGGTGAGGTTCTTGCCGTCGCCATCCGGGTCCTCACTTGTGGGTGGATGCGATTCGGCCTGCGCCGGGTTTTCGCGATTCCACCGGGCGTGAAAGCGGCCCAAGCCATCCTCCAGCGCGGCATATTCCTCGTAATCCACGTAGAAATAGAAGGAGCGGCAGGCGACCGGGCCATCGTTCGTGATCGTAATGTGCGCGCCATCGGCGAAGGGCATCGGGAAGTAGCAGTTCAATCCCTTGCCGCCCTGCGGACTCATCGCAAGCATCGGCGTGGCGAAGTTGCGCGTCATCGCGTGGCCCATGCCGAAAAAGTCACCAACCGGCGTCTCCACCGACGGCGCCGTCTCGCCATCCCAGTACATCCGCAGAACGAGATTGCGCAGATGGAGCGGATCGTCCGAGGCGATGGTGAACCAGAGATGCGTGATGCTGCCCGCGCCCGCGATCGCCGCCAGCGTCGCCGTCTCGCCCGGCGCAATGGCGATGAAATCCCGGTTGCCGCCTGTCCGGTCCCACGACGATGCCCGCCGCCGCTTCGCATCCCGCAGCCGCGCCAACCCCCGCAACGATGCCCCGCCGAATGTTGGTAGCCCGCTCACTCCATGCTCCCTTCGCATGTCCCTTATCCGCTCGTTCGATGCGTTAGTGTAACTAATCCTGACCGATGCGGCTCGTGGTATGCTGATAGCGCATGGATGATCGGCAACGGAGGATAGCATGGCACGGGCACACAAAACAGCACATCAGCAGACGTCACTCAGGGTTGGGCCGGGCGAATCGTTGATCGCTATTCCCACCGAAGACGGCGGGACAATCTACTACACGAGTGAGGAAGCGGCGCGGGCCGATTTGACGGACGAAACCCTCCAGCGTGCGCTTGATTTGGCTGGCGCATGGAGCGATCTCGATTGGGATGAGGCGGAGGCTGAACTGTACCGGATTCGTCATGAAAGCGAACCCTCGGCGCCATTCACTGAATGAATCGCTATCTCCTCGATACGGCGCCGCTTGCCTCGTATCTGTTTAGTCGCCGGGGCGCAATGGCGCTTATTGGTCCATGGCTTCGGCATCGAGAGGTCGCAACGAGCATTCTCTGCCATGGCGAGGTCGTGGAATACCTGCATAGTCATGCAGACTTCGCGCAACGCCAAAGAGAACTCCGCGAACTCCTCATCGAAATCCCGCCGTTGTTACTTGACTATGGGATGCTTGAACGATACGCCGATATTCGTCGCGCGCTTCGCCCTCCGCACGGTCCCGGCGTGATCGGTGATATGGATACACTGATTGCCGCGACCGCGCTGGAACGCGATCTAACGCTTGTTACCGGTGACCAGCACTTCCAGCGCGTGCCGGGGCTGACGGTCATGCTGATTGAGCGTCAGGAATTGCGGCAATAGATTCCGTGGCGTCCCCGTTCTCGCCATCACCGGCCAACCAGCGACCGTCACGCATCACGAACCGCCCAACGAGTTCATCTGGTCCGCGCCACGCCTGAATCATCTGCGGGATCACCTGGATATAGACGTACTCCTCGGCGATCTGGCGGGGGGTAAAGCCCGCCTTTTGCGCGTGGGCCGTGGCGAGTGCGTCATCAATTACGTCGCGGGCGATGAAGGTCACCGGCCCTTCGAGGATGACGACATCCCGCGTCGGCCCCAATGCCAATCGCGCTTCTCCCGTACGCCGGAGATTGCGGGCGGTGCGGCTATGTGCTGGCGTCGCGAGGAGGAGCCGCGCTCCATCCCAGTAAAAGGAGAGGGGAACGAGATACGCGTCGCCCTCGCTACTCGCCGAGGCCATCCAGAGATTAACCTCATCGCGCAGTTTCTGTCGCACATCGCTTGTCCGCTGTTCCGCGTTGCGTGGCGCCATTGTGCATCCTTTCCGTGCTGCCGTCCTGACACAAAGAGAGTGAGTGTATCGCACCCGACCGATCCTTCGCCAATCGCAGCAATGAATGCTTCTGGCATTCATGTTGCCATAACAAAGCGATAACAGAAGCGGAAGGGAGGCTCTTCGGGATGCGTGTGCGTGCATTCCCGCAACGGAAAGAAGGGGTGCGGCAACCGGAGGCGAACCCTCCGCACGATAGCAGTAACGTCCCCGATGATTCCAGCGATCACTCGGAGGAGCCAGAGGAGGAGCCGCCGCACGCTCGGTGTCTCTTTGCCGAATTGTTCGGCACGGCGGCACTGACGACCGTTGCGGCGGGTGGCGAGGTAATCGCTTCCATCACGAATGGCGAGGTGAGCCATGATGCGCGGGCGATCGCGCCCGGCCTGCTCGTCATGGCGCTGATTTATGCGATCGGGGACGTGTCAGGCGTGCATGTCAACCCCGCCGTTACCCTTGCCTTCGCGCTACGCCGCGATTTCCCCTGGCGGAAGGTTCCGGCCTACTGGATCGCTCAGATCGCGGGCGCGGTAGGCGCGGCGTGGCTTCTCCGCACGCTCTTTGGCACGGTCGCGCGGCTCGGTGCGAATCAGCCGCGCCACGGCGTGGGTGTGTCACTGGTGATGGAAATCCTGCTTTCCTGGCTCCTCATTACCGTCATCCTCGGGACGGCGACGCGCAATCGGCTGATCGGGCCGAACGCGGCGATCGCGGTCGGTGGGACAATTGCGCTCTGCGGATTATTCGCTGCACCAATCAGCGGCGCATCCATGAACCCGGCACGGTCGCTCGGCCCTGCGCTCGTCGGTGGCGCGACTGGACATGTATGGATCTACATCATCGGGCCGGTCGCGGGGAGCATCCTCGCGGTCATCGGGACGTGGATCATGCACGGAGGTCGGAAGCCGAAGGAGCGCGACGCCGCGACAGGCGACGATGGGAAGGAATAACCGCTTCCGCTCCTTCTCCGCTGGGGTACACTGATGATTAAGGGCGGCGGGGGGGGGCGCCCCCCCGACCTTCGCCCTGCCCAAGAACCACACCAA
>JBPCPB010000449.1:0-8559 GCA_050999735.1 Thermomicrobiales bacterium
GCGGGCATCGCCGAAGCGTCTGGAGCGGCGATTGGTTTCGGCATGGCGCTGATCCCCGGCGTCGAACTTACGTGCTCGGTCGAACGCGGTGAAGTCCATCTCCTCGGCTATTTCGTCGCGGTCGGGAACGATGCGTTTCAGGCGCGATTGGCGACGTTTCGCGGCGGGCGCGACGCGCGCGGGCAGGCAATCGTCGAGAAACTGAACGATCTTGGCATCCCGGTGCGATGGGAGCGCGTCAAGGCAATTGCCGGGGCGGGCGCGGTCGGACGACCTCATGTTGGCCGGGCGTTGATGGAAATCGGCGCCGCGACGACGATTGACGACGCTTTTGATCGCTACCTCGGTCGCGGTCGCCCGGCGCACGTCGAGCGGCAGCAGTTATTGCCAGTAGACGCAGTGCAACTCGTCCGTGCGGCGGGTGGCGTCCCGGTTCTCGCGCACCCTCTCAGCGTCGTGAATCTTGAGGCCACGCTCGCGGAGATGATCCCGGCGGGCCTTCTCGGTATCGAAGCCAACTATGGCGCATATTCGCCCGAAGAACGCGCATCCCTCGCGGCAATCGCGAACTCCCACAACCTCATCACCACGGTCGGCAACGATTTTCACGGCGATGTCCACGGCGGCGCATTAATGGGCGGCACGCAAGGCCCACCGGATGTGCTTGACCGCCTGATCGCGGCTGCGATGCATGTTCGATCACTGGCTTCCCAGTGATCGGCATAAACGTCCGTTGAGGGGGCGAAACATGACGAGGTCGAAGGATTGGTGGAGGTTCTATGTCGCATTCTGTTGTCTATTAATTGTACACAATGCCCTCTCGCTCATCGCTGGCGCGTGGAGCTGGCTTACTATCGCGATTGGTATTCTCATCTGCGTCGGGCTGTCCCTCGCTATTGCATCAATATGGCCGTCGGCGAAATGACTTCGCCTTCGGTCCTCTGGGAAGGAGCAGTTCATGGCGAAGCACGAATTCACGCTCAGCGCGTTCGGGGATGAGATTGCGGCGGACCTTGCCGAGCAACTGGACGTGATGCAGCGGGAGGGGATCCCCGCACTGGAATTCCGGGGTGCGTGGGGGAAGAATATCCTCGATCTCTCCGATGACGAAGTGCGGAAGGCGAAGGGGCTGCTCGATGCGCGCGGCATACACGTCTCCGCCATTGGCTCGCCGATCGGCAAGGTGAAGATCACCGATGATTTCGGCGCGCACCTCGAACGATACCGCCGCGCGCTGGCCGTCGCCGACATGCTGGACACGCCGCGCATCCGCATCTTCTCCTTCTTTATCCCGACGGGCGAGGATGCCGCGCGGTACCGCACGGCGGTGATGGATCGCATGCTGATGCTGACCAATCTCGCGGAAGAGGCGGGCGTCACGCTCTGGCACGAGAACGAGAAGGAGATTTACGGCGACATCGCCACCCGCTGCGCCGACATCCATGCCACGATCCGCTCGCCGCACCTGCGCGCGGCCTTCGACCCCGCGAACTTCATCCAGTGCGGCGTCCGCCCAATGGACGAGGCGTGGCCGCTCCTTGCTGATGTCTCGACCCATATCCATATTAAGGATGCCGTGATATCGGATGGACATGTCGTTCCGGCAGGCGAGGGCGATGGGCAGGTGAAGGAACTACTGCGCGCACTGGTGACGCGCGGCTATCAGGGCTACCTGACACTCGAACCGCACCTGAAGGCGGCGGGACCGTTCGGTGGCTTCTCCGGCCCTGAACTCTTTCACACCGCTGTCGAAGCCCTGAAGGGGCTGCTGAAAGAGGTCGAAGGAGGCACCGCATGATGGCTGCGACACCGATGCGTTTCGGTTGCTGCGGCGGTATCGCGGATGCGCCGCTGCTGCGCGATGCCGGATTCGACTACATCGAATTGCCCGTCGGCACGCTGATGAGCGCGACCGATGCGGCAGCCTATCAGCGGATTACACAGGAAATCCTGGCGATGGGGCTGCCCGTCGAGGCGTGCAACGTCTTCATCCCCGCGACGCTGAAGATCACCGGGCCAACCGTCGCGCGCGAACCGCTCTGGCAGTACGCGGCGGTAGCGCTCCAGCGGATGGGCGAGATCGGCGTGCGCGTCTGCGTCTTCGGCAGTGGCGGCGCGCGTTCGATCCCGGAGGAGCTCGACCGGGCGCGGGCGCTCGACCAACTGGAGGCATTCCTTGACCATGTTCAGGAGACGAGTGCGCGGCACGGCGTCCGCGTCGTCATCGAACCGCTCAATCGAGGCGAATCGAACGTCTTCAACTCGGTCTCGGAATCAGACGAGTTCACTCAGTCGCGCGGTCTGGCAGGAATCGGTGTGCTCGCCGATCTGTATCACATCGCGGTCGAAGGTGAAACGTACGACGGGATGGTCGCGGCGGGTGACCGGCTTGGCCATGTCCATATCGCGGATGCCGACCGCAGCGCGCCGGGAGAAGGCGCACCGACCGATTACGCGGGCTTTTTCCAGACGCTGCACCGGATGGGCTACGCGGGTACGATCAGCATCGAGGCCCACTGGCGGACGACCATCCATGATGCACCGACAGGCACTGAGGCGATTGACCGCGAGACTGAGCATCACCGCGCGCTCGCCTTCGTCCGCCGCCAGTGGGAAGTGGCTACACACTAGCGCATCACGCGATGGTAGCGTAGGCTTCAGCCTACGTTCTGTTCGCAGGCTGATGAACCTTGACAACTCAATCGGGTAGTGACTCACAGGCTCTCTGCCTGTGCTACCGGTAGCCGGGTGCGGGCGCCCTTTGGGCAGCATGGGCGGATTTCCAGCCTGCGTCCCCGGATTGCCCGATTCAGTCGTTAATGTTCATCAGCCTGCTCCACCCGGTATGGGAGGGGAAAACGGTGGCGAAAAAGGGCAAAGAGAAGGATCGGGACAAAGAAAAGAAGGCGAAAAAGGCCGCGAAGCAGACAGCGCCCGTGATGCCGGAACGTGAGAAGATCGGCTTCGGGATCGTCGGTGGCGGCGTGATCGGGCCGCTTCACGCGCGGGCGATCACCGCCCAGCCGGACGCGCGGCTCGTCGCCGTCTGCGACATCGTGCCAGAGGCGGCGGAGAAACTGGCGGCTGAGTTCGGCGCGGAGGCAATGACCGACCTCGATGCGATGCTCGCGCGCGATGACATTCAGGTCGTCTCCGTCTGCGTGCCGAGTGGGTTGCACGCGGAGATCGGTGTCAAGGTGGCGCAAGCGGGTAAACACGTCATCTGCGAGAAGCCGATTGACATCACGCTCGACGCCGCCGACCGGCTGATCGCCGCGTGCGACGAGTCGGGCGTGCAGTTGCAGGTGATCTCGCAACACCGCTTCGGCGCGGGCATGCAGCGGCTGAAACAGGCGATTGACGACGGCGCGCTCGGCACGCTCGTGATGGGAAACGCGGAGATCTTCTGGTACCGCGCGCAGGCGTATTACGATAGTGGCGGCTGGCGCGGCACCTGGGCGCTCGACGGTGGCGGCTGCCTGATGAATCAAGGCGTGCATTACGTGGACTTGCTCCGCTGGGCGATGGTGCCGGTTGCGAGCGTCACCGCGAAAATGGGCACGCTCGCGCACGAGCGAATCGAGGTCGAGGATGCCGCTGTCGCTGTCATCCAGTTTGAAAATGGCGCCATCGGCTCGTTGATCGGCACGACGGATGCCTTTCCCGGCTATACCTGCCGGTTGGAAATTGTTGGTACGGAAGGATCGGTGATTCTCGAAGATGGCGAGATCACGGCGTGGAACCTGAAAGCCGAAATCGGCGAAGTCGGCGCATACGGCCGGAGCAAAGAGGCGAAGCGGGCCGAGGCAAGCCAGAACGGCAAGGGCGCTGGACAAGGCGCGGCGGATCCGGCGGCAATCGCGTGGGGCGGGCATGCCGTCGAGGTGCGCGACATGATTGACGCCATTCGGGAGGATCGCGCGGTCGCGCTCCCCGGGCCTAGCGCCCGCAATGCACTCGAACTGATCCTCGCGGTCTATCGCTCCGCCGAGACCGGGCGCGAAGTGAAGATGCCGATCAATCCGAAATGGCGGCCGGGCGTGAGGAAGCCGGCCGCCACGCCCGTGTTGAAGACGGTGCGGACAGTCCGGCAGCCGGTCGCCGCACGCGGAGGAGCGAAATGAGCATCAAATTAGCATATAGCACCCTCGCCTGCCCCGAATGGTCGCTGCGCGAGATGATTGATGCGACGAAGCGGTATGGCTTCGATGGCATCGAGATGCGCCTCCTCGATGGCGAGATCATCCCACCGAATTTGCCGCCGCACGACCGCGAGCGGGTGGCGACCGAATGCAAGGCGGCAGGTGTGCCGATCTGCTGCCTCGATACCTCGCTTCGCATTGCCACGAGCGCGACTGACGCCGACGCGCGCCTCGAAGCCGAGCGAGATGCGGCGGCGTATCTCGAACTCGCTGCTGCGTGGGATGCGCCGCTCATCCGCGTCTTCGGCGGCGAGCCGGAGGGAGGGAAAAGCCCGGTGGAGATCGTCGCGCCGATGGTGGACCTCCTGAGTAGGATCGGTCAGCGGGCTGAGCAACGCGGCGTTGGTGTCGCGCTTGAGACACACGACTTCTTCTCGGCATCTCCCGATGTGATGCGCGTGCTCGATCAGGTGCAAAGCCGGCATGTCGGCGTCTTGTGGGACACGCATCATCCGTACCGGATGGGCGAAAGCGTCGCTGAGACGTACGAGCGCGTCGTCTCCCGCCTTCTGCACGTCCACGTCAAGGACGCGCGGAAAGACGACAGCGAGCGCACCGGCTGGAAACTCGTCCTGCTCGGCGAGGGCGAAGTGCCGGTCGCGGAAACCGTGACGTATCTCCGCTCGGTTGGCTATGACAAATGGGTCGCGGTCGAGTGGGAAAAGAAGTGGCACCCCGAAATCGCACCGCCGGAGATCGCGCTGCCGCACGATGGCGCGCTATTGCGGGAGTGGTTGAACGGATAACCTCACCCCCCGGCCCCCTCTCCTTTGCCTTGAGGCAAAGGAGAGGGGGAGCGAGATGCGGGAAGATCGGGGCAGAGAGAGGAACGCCGCGGTATCGCGATGAGTCACCCCCTCTCCTTTGCTTGGCAGCAAAGGAGAGGGGGCTGGGGAGTGAGGTTTCCCTGGACGATCTGTATGCCATTTTGCAGGTGCAGCCGCATGCCGACGGAGAAGTGATTCAAACGTCGTACCGGCGGTTAGCACTGCTCTATCACCCGGATCGCAACCCGGAGCGGCGCGCCTGGGCGGAAGAGCGCATGAAGCGCGTCAACGCCGCGTATGCCGTGTTGAGCAACGCGAACCGGCGGCAGATCTATGACCGCCGGCGATTCGGCACGAGCATCCCGCGCCCGTCGAGCCGCCCCACGACCGCGCCCGCCGCGACGCGATCGCACGTTCCGTATCCAGCGGAAACGGAGAATGACTGGTTTCATCTCCACGTCTACGCGCAGGGGCGCACGGTGCCGGAGATCGAGGCGGATGCTGAGGAGACGCTCCAGCGCGATGTTGCCGCATTCATCCGCATCGTCGCGCCACCGGCCGCAGGCAATACCGCCCTCGTTGACCTCCTGAACTCCGCCGCGACCGGGCAGTACGTCGCCTATATGCCCTACGGTCAATCTATCGCGCGGCTCATTCTGCGTACCGCCCTCCCGCTGCTCCGCGACTACGAGCGCGACGGCACGCCGGATTCCGAGCGATTGCGGCGCATCATCGCGCATGTCAACGACCTCGTGCAGGATCGGATGGGCACCGAGGGGCTGAAAATGACGTTCAAGGGGAAGAATATTGTCGCCGACTGGTCAGGTCTGCTGCTTACCGTCGTCAACTTCCTCTGGGGCGATGTGTGAGAACCTACGTAGGTGCTGCGAAGTTCGTGCAATCTGGAAAACCCAGCGAGAAAGAGGAAACGGCCTACGACTGTGCCTTCCCTCATGCGCGATACAAGCCCTGGCTTAAGGCCGCGAAGGCTCTCCGGCGATCATGCGGCGTTGCATCGTCGGCCCCCAGCGATCGAGAGACGCTTGATGGGCGCTGGGCGAGGAATGCTTTTTCCGCCGGTCGGCCGTCATACCATGGGGCGGGTGTGACGGCAGGTCGGAAGTGAGCGCGCGGAGGTCGAGTATGAGCGGGATCGAGACCGGATCGGGCAGGGTCGAAGAGAGCGCGGTGGTGGTTGCAGCACGGGCGGGCGATCAGTCGGCGTTCGCCGGGCTTGTTGAGCGATACCGGCGGGAGCTCCAGGTGCATTGCTACCGGATGCTCGGCTCGTACCAGGACTCGGAGGACATGGTGCAGGAGACCTTCCTGCGCGCGTGGCGCAAGCGGGAGAGCTTCCATGGTCGCTCAACCTTCCGGGCGTGGCTGTATCGGATCGCGACGAACGCGTGTCTCGACACGCTCGCGCAGCGTCCGCGCCGGGTGCTGCCCTACGACGTGGCGCCTGCGGCGATGGATCCGAATGGGCCGCTGCCGCTGGTCAGCGGATTTGCGTGGTTGGAGCCCTACCCGGATCACCTGCTGGTGGACATCGCGGCCGGCGATGAGGAACCGGAGGCGGTGATCGTGGCGAAGGAGACGATCGAGCTTGCGTTCCTGGCGGCCATCCAGCACCTGCCGCCCAAGCAGCGGGCGGTGCTGATCCTGCGGGATGTGCTGGGCTGGTCGGCGAACGAGACGGGTGCGCTGCTCGAGGTGAGCGTTGCCGCAGTGAAGAGCGCGCTGCAGCGGGGACGGGCCACGTTACAGAAGCACTTGCCTGCACGTCGTGTGGAGTGGGCACCCACCGCCGAGCCGACCGAGGAAGAGCACGCGGTGCTGCGGCGCTACATGACCGCGCACGAGCGCGGTGATGCCGAGGCGCTGGCCGCAGTGTTGCGCGAGGACGTGCGCGTCTCGTTCCCGCCGCTGCCGCTGTGGGCCGAGGGGCGCGAGGCGTTCATCACGGGCAGCCGCAAGCACGCCGCTGTGGGCGAGTACCGGTTGATACCCACGCGGGCCAACAGGCAGCCAGCGACGGCGATCTACCTTCGCCGCCCCGGAGACAGCGCGTTCCGACCGCTCACTCTGGAGGTGCTGCGGATCGAGCACGGCAAGGTCGCGGAGATCATCGACTTTAGTGATCCCGATCTGCTGGCGGCGTTCGGGCTCCCGCCCACCCTCTGACGAACACCGGCTGGGACCGCGAACGGCTCTCCTTCCTTGATGCGCGGCTGCCACCCGCGTTCGCGCGTCGCGTCGTCACCGTCGCGCCCGGCAGCACGCTGGCCTACCACGGCGCCGACTGGCGGGGCGCGATCGTGGTGATCGAGCACGGGCAGATCGAGCTCGAGCACCGGTGCGGCGACCGCCGACGTTTCGGGCGCGGCGATGTCCTGTGGCTGGACGGGTTGCGGGTGCGTTCCGTGCGCAACTGCGACACGGAGCCCGCCGTGCTGGTCGCAGTCTCGCGGCAGACCTCCTGGTTCAACCAGTGAGTGTGATGTACGGGGTAGCGATTCCTTTCACGCCGGATCGCCGTCTCACCAGTGTGCACACCGACACGAGGCCAGCCACATCAAGGAGGACATCATGAGCACTACCACAGCGATCGCAACAACGACCCGCGCCAAGGGGCGCAGGGCGCGCCGGGGGCGCGCCATGAACGTCACGCTGTGGGCGCTGCAGATCCTGCTGGCGCTGTCGTTCGTATCCGCCGGAGCACAGAAGCTCGCTGGCTCCCCGTACATGGTGGACCTGTTTACTAAGATCGGTGCCGGCCAGTGGTTGCGCTACGCGATTGGCCTGATTGAGCTCGCTGGCGCGATCGGCCTCGTGCTGCCGCCGCTGTCCGGTCGGGCCGCGCTCGGTCTGACCGCCCTGATGGTGGGCGCAACCGCCACCAACTTGTTCATCGGCTACAGCCCGTGGGTTCCGCTCGGCTTCCTGCTGGCGAGCGCCCTGGTCGCCTGGGGCCGCTGGTTGCGGACCACGGCCCTGCCCGTTAATCTCCATCGCTAACCTGGACGTACTGCGGCCACCCCCACACTTGTGGGCCATACCAAAGAAAAGGAGTCGTAACAATGCAGTCAATGCAGCAACCAACGCTGAATCACGCGCTCAAGCGGCTGAACGCACTCGTGGGCGAGTGGGAGATGCAGGCATCGGTCGGCGGGCAGCCGATGGGGCGCGGCCGGACGGTGTTCGCATGGCGGGAAGGAGGGGCCTTCCTCGTTCAACACGCGGATGCCGAACCTGCCCTGCCGAGTACTCCCCCCGAATGGGTGGCGAACGCACCGTTCCCCCTCACCACGATTTTCGGCCTGGACGATGCAACTGAGCGGGGTTCCATGCTCTACGCCGACGCGCGAGGTGTCTTGCGCGTGTACCAGATGAGCCTGAGCGATGGCGTCTGGAAGATGTGGCGGGAAGCGCCGGGTCTCTTTCAGCGCTTCACGAGCGCCTTCAGCGACGACGGCAAGACCATCACTGGCCGCTGGGAGGGATCGGTCGACGGCGCGCACTGGGATCCCGACTTCGACGTGACGTATACGAAGGTCAGGTAGGCAACGGTCGATGCTGCCATGCATGTG
>JBPCPB010000242.1:0-6697 GCA_050999735.1 Thermomicrobiales bacterium
GCGCCAAGCCGCCCTCGCGAGTGGAAAAGGAGCAGATCGTCATGCATAACGCCGAAACGATCCGGCTGACAATGGCGCAGGCGCTCGTGAAGTATTTACAGGTGCAGCAGAGTGAGCGGGATGGAGAGACACGGCGGCTAATCCCAGCGCTCTTCGGCATCTTCGGGCATGGCAATGTCGCGGGGATCGGGCAGGCGCTTTTCGAGTATGGCCAGGATTTACCCTACTATCAGCCCTGCAACGAGCAATCCATGGTGCATACGGCGATCGGTTTCGCGAAGGCGAACCTGCGCCGCGCTACCTTTGCCTGCTCCTCCTCCATCGGCCCCGGCGCGACGAACATGATCACCGGCGCAGCGACGGCGACGATCAACCGCATCCCCGTCCTGTTGCTCCCCTCAGACTACTACGCGACGCGCCATCAGGGGCCAGTCTTGCAGCAGTTGGAGCATCCGGTCTCCGCCGATTTGAGCGTTAATGACTGCTTCCGCCCCGTCTCCCGCTTCTTCGACCGCATCGCGCGCCCGGAGCAGTTACTGACCGCCCTGCCGGAAGCGATGCGCGTCCTCACCGATCCGGCGGAAACGGGTGCGGTGACGCTCTCTCTGCCGCAGGACATTCAGGCGCACGCCTATGACTATCCCGCCCACTTCTTCGCCGCGCGCGTCTGGCCGATCGCGCGCCGCCCGCCCGAATCGCGCCGGATTGACGAAGCAATCGCGCTCATTAAGGCGGCGAAGCGCCCAGTGATCATCGTGGGCGGCGGCGTCCATTACGCCGAGGCGGGCGAGGCGTTGCGCGCCTTCGCGGAAACATGCGGCATCCCGGTCGCGGAGACCTCCGGCGGCAAGGGCGCGATGCCCGGTGAATCTCCGTTGCTACTCGGTGGCAGCGGTGTCAATGGCACACCCGCCGCCGCCAAGATCGTGCGCGGTGCCGACCTCGTTATCGCCATCGGCACGCGATTGACCGACTTCACAACCGGCTCGCAATCCGCCTTCCAGCATCCCGACGTCCGGTTCATCGCCATCAATGTCTGCGCGCACGACGCCTACAAGGAGGGCGCGCTGCCGATTGTCGCCGATACACGTGAAACGCTCGTCGCGCTCGCGAAAGCGGCGGAGGGCATCACGACCGACGCTGCGTACCGCACCGAAATCGCGGCGGCGAAGGAGGCATGGGCGCGCCAATTGCGCGACGAGGTCTATGTCCAAATCCCCGGCGAGGCGATGAGCCAGGGGCAATTAATCGGCACACTCAACGCGACGGCGCGGGCGGGCGATACGGTGATCGCCGCCGCCGGCGGTGCGCCCGGCGACGTGCTTAAACTCTGGGATACCAGCGGCGGCAAACACTGTCATCTGGAGTTCGGCTTCTCCTGCATGGGCTACGAACTGCCCGCCGGAATCGGCGTCCGCATGGCGCAGCCTGAGGGCGAGGTCTACGTCCTGATCGGCGACGGCACCTACCTGATGAATCCATCGGAACTCGTCACGGCGCTGCAGGAACGACTGAAGGTGACTGTCGTTCTCTCCGAGAACCATGGCTATCAGGTGATCCGCCAGTTGCAGATGAATCGCGCCGGGCGCAGTTTCGGCAATGAGTTCCGCGCGCGGGACGACGCGACGCACCGACTCGAAGGCGACTATCTCACCATTGATTTCGCCCAGCATGCCGCCAGCATGGGCGCGCGGACCTGGCATGTCACAACGCCGGACGCGCTGGAAATGGCGCTCGTGGAAGCGCGGGAAGAACAGCGCTCCTGCATGATCGTCGTCGAGACGGAGCCACACCGCTCACTGCCCGGCGCGGGCGTCTGGTGGGATGTCGCTCCCGCCGAGGCAACCAACGACCCCGTCACCGACGAACGCCGCACCACCTACGAAAACGAGCGCACCCAATTGCAGCGGTTCTACTACTGATCGAAACCAGAGAAGGGAAAACCACCAAGACACCAAGAGCACCAAGGAAGCACAAAGGTAAAATTCACTATCGCTCTTCTCTGTGTCGTCTTGGTGTTCTTGGTGTCTGGGTGGTTCAAAAAACGTATGGAGGGTATGATGCAAGTGACGATTGGGAGTGCGCCGGATTCGTGGGGGGTCTGGTTCGCGATCGACCCGAAGCAAACACCGTGGCAACGCTACCTCGATGAGGTTGCCGAGGCGGGGTACGAGTGGACGGAACTTGGGCCGTACGGCTATCTGCCCACTGATCTCCCGACCCTGCGCGCCGAACTGGCGAAGCGGAACCTCAAGACGGCAGGCACGGTGGTCATGGTCAATCTGGAAGACCCGGCCGCGTGGCCCGAACTGGAGCGGCAAACGCGCGGCGCGGGCGAACTCGTCGCCGCCCTCGGCGGGAAGTTTCTCGTCCTGATTGACGACACCTATTCCGATCTCTTCACCGGCCGCGCGACCGCACCGAAGCGACTCGATGACGACGCGTGGCAGCGGCTGATTCAGACGACGCACCGCGTGGCGGACATCGCGCGCGATCATTTCGGTCTGCAACTCGTCTTCCACCCGCATGCCGAGACGCATGTCGAGTACTAGGATCAAATCGAGCGCCTGCTCGCCGACACCGACCCGGAGCGCGTCTTTCTCTGTTTCGATACGGGCCATCATGCCTACCGGGGCGGCGATCCTATCGCCTTCATGAAGGCGCATCACGAACGCACTCCCTACCTGCACCTGAAGAGCGTCCGCACGGAGATGATCCGCAAGGTTGAGGAAGAAAATATTCCCTTCGCCATCGCCGTCGGCAACGATATGTTCTGCGAGCCGTCCGAGGGCGCGGTGGACTTCCTCGCCTTCCGCGACCTGCTGCGTGACATCAACTACACCGGCTACGCGATGGTCGAGCAGGATATGTACCCTGCTCCCTTCGACAAGCCTCTCCCGATTGCCAAACGCACCCGCGCCTACCTCCGCGACATCGGGATAGGGTAAATGCCCCCACCCCCGGCCCCTCCGCCCGCAAGCGGGGGAGGAGTGACTCTCCGCGATGCTTCGGCCAATGCTCAGAGAAAGTGGCACGAAGTACGGATCAATCTCCCCTCCCCCGCTTGCGGGCGGAGGGGCCGGGGGTGGGGGCTATCCCGCTGTCTCGTGCAGCGCGACGCCGAAGGCGTCCACGCAGGTGGCGATTTCCGCAGTACCCATCGGTGTGGAGATGCAGCCCATCATGCTGGGGGACATGAAGATGCCGTGCGCGAGCATAGATTGGTAGACCGCTGATGTGCGCGCCTTCTCCGCCGGGGTGAGGACGGTGCTGCGGTAGTCGGTGAGCGGGCGATTATGCAGATGGAGGTTGAAGACGGAGCCTGCGCCCGTTACCTGGCCGGGCACTCGCGCGCCGTCCATCGCCTCCGCCAGCCCCTCGCGCAATCGTTCGCCGAGCGCATTGATGCGATCGAATTCCTCCGGCGTCATCTTCTCCATCGCTATCAGGCCCGCGATGGATGTGATCGGGTTCGCGTTGAACGTCCCGCCATGAGGCACTTTCGGCCCCTTGCTCGGATCGAAGACGGCCATGATTTCCGCCGCCCCGCCGACCGCGCCGACCGGGAAGCCGCCGCCGATGATCTTCGCCATCGTCGTCATGTCCGGCGTGACACCGACGACCGATTGCATGCCGCCGTACGCGACGCGTAGCGTAATCACCTCATCGAAGATCAGCACGATGCCGTATGTCCGCGTCATCTCGCGCAGCGCGCTCAGGAATGCGTGCGTCGCCGGGACATTACCGACGCGCGAAGGCATCGGGTCCACGAGGACGGCGGCGATCTCGTTGTGGTGCCGGGTGATGACGCGCTCGGCGTCCGCACGGTCGTTGTAGCGGGCGACGAGGACATTCTCCATCACACCCTGCGGCGTGCCGAAGGCGGTCGCGGTGGCGGGTGTCTCCGCCTCCTCCCAGCGCGATTCGGGCGTCACCTGGCTGATTTCCGCGAAGTCGTAGGAGCCGTGGTAGCACCCCTCGAACTTGACGATCTTCGGGCGGCCCGTGAAAGCCCGCGCTCCCTTAATCGCCATCATCACCGCTTCCGTACCAGAATTCGTGAAGCGCAGTTGCTCCACCGAGGGAATGCGCTCCGCGATTAACTCCGCGAGCGCGACTTCATGCACAGTCGGCATCGCGTACGACGTACCGTACTGAAGTTGTTCGATCACCGCCGCGATGATGTCCGGATCGGCGTGGCCGTGGATAAGCGATGTATAGTTGTTGATAAAATCGAGCCGCGTGTCACCCTCGACATCAACAATCGTCGCGCCCTTCCCGTACGCGGCATACGGCGGGTGCGGGGATTGATAGACCGTCGTGCGCGTGTTGCCGCCCGGCATCACGATGCGGGCGCGCTCGGCCAGCGCCGCCGACGCGGATGACAGCGCCCGAAAGGCGTCCCGCCGCTGATCTATCTCTGCCATCCCGACCCCCCATATCTCATTGCCCACAAACCGTTCGTAGCAGTATACGACAAAAAGAAATCTGAACCGCCAAGACGCCAAGGACGCCAAGAAAGACTCAGCACAGAGGACACGGAGACCACAGAGAAGACCAAGAAACTCTTTTGTTTCTATTTTCTCTGTGCTCTCTGCGTCCTCTGTGGTCTCTGTGCTTTATCCTTCTGCTTGGCGTTCTTGGCGTCTTGGCGGTTTAGATTCCCCGTCGTTACTTCGTGATTGAGATGAACTTGAGGCGTGGGTAGGTGCCGAGGACGGCGGGGTGATAGACGCCCTGCACCGTCGGCTTGGTGACAAAGAAGGCTTGATTGTAGTTGATCGGGATGCTCGCGCCCTGCTGAACGAGGATCACTTCCGCGTCCTGATACATCTTCGTGCGCGCCGCTTGATCGGTCATCCCCTTCGCCGTGGCGATCAGGCTCTCGAACTGGTCGTTCTTCCAGTGCGTGTGGTAGAAGTCCGTCTGCGCGGAGAAGAGGAAGTTGTGCCAGTTGCTCGGATCGCCGTAGTCTGATCCCCAGCCGCCGTAGTAAACATTGAACGGCTGCGTTGCCCGCGCGCTGCGCCACGCCGTATACGCCTTCGATTCCATCGCGTTCAACTGCACATCAATGCCGAGGTTCTTCTTCCACTCGTTCTGGATGAATTCGAGGATCGTCTTCGTGACCGAACTCGTTGCGTAGATGAGTGAAAAGTCGGCAGGCCACCCCTGCCCTTTCGGAAAGCCCGCATCTGCCAGCAGTTGCTTCGCCTTCGCCACACCGCCCGTCAGGGCCGCTGCCGGATTGTACCCGGCGATATCCGGCGGCAGGATCGTCGCCGCCGGGAGATAGTACTTCTTCAGGACGATGTCTGTCAGCGTCGCCCGGTCGAAGGCGAGCGAGAGCGCGTTGCGCACCCGCACATCGCTCGTCGGCTTGTTCGTCGCGTCACATTGGATCATGTTGGTCTGCGAGAGCGGATACCCCTTCAATTCCTTCGAGAGTTTGGGGTCGTTGAGCACATGGTCGTAATCGCCCGGCGCAACCTGCGCGCTGTCAAGTTCGTTGTTCTGATACGCGGGGAGGCTCTTCGTCAGCGGGTCATCGTAGATGGTAAATTCGGCGTGCGTGATCGTCGGCTTCGGCCCCCAGTAGTTCGGGTTCGGCTCGAAGACCTGCAATTGATCGTGCTTCCACTCCTTGAGGTTATACGGACCGTTGCCGACGAGATTTCCCGCTTCCAGCCACTTCGCCCCGAACTTCTCGATGATGTGCTGCGGCGTTGGGAGGCAGGTCCATGTCGCGGCGAGGAGCGGGAAATAGGGCGCCGGAGTATTCAGTGTCACCTCGAAAGTGGCATCATCGAGCGCCTTTGCGCCGAGTTGCTCCGGTGGCATCGTGCCCTTGGCGATCTCCAGCGCGTTCTTGACGCTCGCCAGCGACGCCGTGTAGATTGAGGCGGTCTTCGGTTCCACCACCCGCCGCCAGGCATACTCGAAGTCTTTCGCTGTCAGCAGCGTGCCATCGGACCACTGCATGCCGGGGCGCATTTTGAACGTCCAGACGGTCGCGTCCGCATTGGTTTGATAACTCTGCGCCATCGCCGGTTGGAGCGTGCCATCTTTCCAACTGACCGTCACCAGCCCCTCGAAGACCTGCGGCTCATTGACCGGGTCCTGGCAGTTCGCCGGATCGAAGTTGATCGGTTCGGGTCCGGCGAAGCGGAAGGTCTGCGTCGCGGCGAGGTTTGTAGCGCTCGCTGCCGCGGTCGGCGCGACCGTCGCTGGGGCAACGGCGCTACTCGCGGTCGTGCCGGTCGTTGCCTGCGCGATTGCGGGCGCCGCCGTGCTGCCGAGCGATTGCGGTACTGGCGTCGCCGTCGCCGCCGGGCCAGTCGTTGCCGCCACTTTCGTTGGGGCTGGAGTGTTGGTCGGGGGGGTCGCACTCCCCCCGCAAGCGGCGAGCGCGACCGCCGCCGTCCCCGCCGCCGAAAGGGCAAGGAAGGTGCGCCGGTTCAGTCCCCGCGCCGTCAGTGCTCCACTTGCTGCCATTCGTATGTCTCCTTGATGCGTTGCTGAAAAAACCTCACCCCCGGCCCCTCTCGTACGGAGCCGTCAAGCGGAGAGGGCTGACATCCGGACATAACTCGGTGGTACAACAGGGAGGACAGTCGGTTCGTCATCACGGAGGATGTGCGATGGAACTCAATCCGGCAGAAAACGATCTGTTCGCAGCGTACTTGTCCAGTTTCAC
>JBPCPB010000299.1:0-4609 GCA_050999735.1 Thermomicrobiales bacterium
CCAGCGCGCCAGCCCTCGCGCCGAAAACCTGGTACGGGATGCCCGCGTATGCCAAGGACGGCAAGGTCGTCTGCTTCTTCCAAAGCGCGCAGAAGTTCAAGACGAGGTACGCGACGTTCGGCTTCAACGACGCGGCGAACCTCGACGAAGGCGCCCTGTGGCCGACCGCCTTCGCGCTGAAGGAGTTGACCGCCGCCGACGAGGCAAGGATCGGCGCGCTCGTCAAGAAAGCGGTGAGCTGAGGGCGCGCACGGCTGGTATTGATGAGACGATCATTCGGGATCAACTGCGGGCAAAATAACCTTACCCGTAACGACAAAGAAAGACGGGAAAGCCGCCCGACAACACAGGCGGCTTTCCATTGCGAGAGAGAAAACCCTATCAAGAACGACGTGGGATACGACGTGAACAGAATAACTATTCTGTTTACCAGAATGATGGCGTGTCATTCCGGAAATAATCATTTCAGGAACCAACAAATACTTCTATCTCTGTGGTGGCTTCGGATGAGAACAATGGATGACCCTTGGGAAGCATGGCAGCATGGTCGCTCGCCTTCTCACATCGTCCACGTTGCGATACCCTGTGCCGATAATTGGAGCAACGGATCGCCGACAGGGAACCGAGCGCAGCATGAAACCAATCGACGGCAGATTGATTGAGCACATCACCCATACCATTGTGGAGCATTGCAATCCGCGACAGATCATCTTGTTCGGCAGTTACGCGCGGGGCGATGCGGGGCCGGATAGCGATCTCGACATTTTCGTTGAGATGGAGACACGAAGCCGCAACCGGAGTGTCAACAAAATCCATATGCTCTTCGGCCTGCGTGAATGGGCGATGGACGTAATCGTTTACACCCCTGAAGATGTCAGGAAGTGGCGCGGGCAGGTCGGCACGATGCTCTATGTCATTGAGAAGGAGGGACGGGTTCTTTATGAGCAGTCTGCGGCCACCCTACCGCTCGTGGCTCACGAAAGCACAGCATGATTTGATTGCCTTGCAACGCATTGTGGCGGAACCGGGAGCGCCGTGGGATACCGTTTGTTTTCATGCACAGCAATCGGCTGAGAAGGTGCTGAAAGCGTTCCTGGTCTTCCATGGTCAAACACCGCCGAAGACACACAATCTTGACCGACTTCTCACAGACTGTGTGACTTTTGACCCAACGCTCGCGTCGCTGAGAAAAGATTGTATTCGGCTCACCACATACGGAATTGAGTCGCGCTATCCAAACGATAATCCCCGCGCGGCGAGGGCATGACGAATTTTCTCCATCGCGTTGGGTCCCATCCCATGGAGTTTCAAGATCTCAGCCTCCGTGCGCGTGGTCAGTTGTTCAAGTCTGACAATCCCCGCGCTATCGAGAGCACGTCGCGCCGGTGCGGATAACCCTGCGGGGAGATCGCTTGCCGATTCTGGAGGAAGGTCGGTTTTTGTCATGGTCATTTCTCCCCGACGCGAACACGATATTTACAGAACGTATGTTCCGATCATAGCGATGAGGGCGATTCCTGTCAAGCGCCGTGCGGCTTGTCGCGGCATGCAAAGATGAATCACACGTATTGCTCCGTGTCATTCCGTGTCATTCTGCGCTATTCGACCATCACTGCTACGCGGCGTACAATCACGGTGAGTGATGGATACTGATGGCGATGGAGGAGACGATGGCAGAGGAACACGATGACCACCGCGCATTCCGCGAGCAGATAGCGCGCGAGCATGAGGAGCGGCTGACGGGCTACCGGGCGCTGTTGGCGCGGGTCGAATCGGCGGCGGCGGATGTGCAGATGGCCTCGGACGACGCGACGACCGGCACGGCGAGCCAGTTCACCGACGACTTGCGCTACGTCATCGGCCTGAGCGAAGAATTGCTCAAGCGCTTCCGCCATCACGACGCACCCGGAACGGCGGACACTCCTTCATGACCACACCGACATCCCCGCCCACACCCGCGCACACGATCCCCACCGATCACTTGCCCGGCTTCGTGCCGGAGCGGAAGGCGCAGTATGTCGAGACGATGTTCGACACGATCGCGCCCCGCTACGACCTGATGAACCGGCTGATGACTTTCGGGATGGATCGCGGCTGGCGGCGCTGCGTCGTTGCGCAGGCCGCGCCGCCTGTTAGGGGGAATGCGCTCGATGTCGCGACGGGGACAGGCGACATTGCCATCGCTCTCGCCCAGCGCGTCGGCCCACGCGGGACGGTGCTCGCGACGGATTTCTCCGAAGCGATGATGCGCCCCGGCCCCGGCAAGGCAACGAAAGCGGGCGTCGGCGGTATCGTCCGCTTCATGGCGGCGGACGCGCTCGACCTCCCCTTCCCCGATAATACGTTCGACTGTGTAACGACCGGCTTCGCGATGCGCAACGTCACCGACATCGAACGCGCCTTCCGCGAAATGTGGCGCGTCACCAGGCCGGGCGGCCGCGTCGTCTGCCTCGAAGTGGCGAAACCGGGTTTCCCGCCCGTGCGCTTCCTTCATCAAGGGTACTTCAATTGGGTTGTGCCGCTGCTCGGTCGGATTATCACCGGGCATGGTGAAGCATATCGCTATCTGCCGGAGTCCGCGCGCAACTTCCCGCCGCCGCCCGCCCTCAAAGCGATCATGGAGCGCGTCGGGCTGCGCGCCGTCCATTTCCGCCGCCTCAGCCTCGGCGCAGTCGCCGTCCATACGGGGATGAAATGAAGCATAATCATACGGTATCATTGCGTATCAATGAGCGATGCTCTCTCTCATGAAAGTGCGCGATATTATTCGCCGTATCGAGGAGGATGGCTGGTATCTCGCCAGAATACGCGGTAGTCATCGCCATTTTAAACACCCGACGAAACCGGGCATTGTTACTGTGCCAGGAAAGCCGTCCGATGAAGTCAAGCCCGACACATTGAATAGCATTCTGCATCAAGCGCATGTGAAAGGAGAAATTCTCTGATGCGATACGCAATCATTATTGAGAAAGCAGCGAATAACTATAGCGCCTATGCTCTCGATGTTCCGGGATGCATCGCGACAGGTGCGACCGTGGAAGAAACAGTGCAACAGATGCGTGAGGCGTTAGCATCTCATTTCGAGTTAATGCGCGAAGACGGTGATCCCGTTCCTGAGCCGGAAACGAATGTCGCGTACGTTGACGTGCCGGATTCCTACGAAGAAGCCGCCTGCATGCGCAAAGCGACTGCCCACGCGCATGATTAAGATGATTGGGACGGAGAGAGTGTATGGTGATTGAAGCCGCATCTCGCCGCCCGGTGAGCGCATGGATGCTGGCGGCGCGGGTGCGGACGTTGCCTGCCGCAGCCGCGCCGGTGGTCGTCGGGACGGGAGCAGCGATTGGGACGGGGCAGTTCCGCTTTTTCCCGGCGCTCGCGGCGCTCATCGGCGCGCTGCTCTTGCAGATCGGGGCGAACTTCGCGAACGACCTTTTCGACTTCCTACGCGGGGCGGATACCGCCGAACGGGTCGGGCCGCTCCGGGTGACACAGGCCGGCTTACTGACGCCCCGGCAGGTGCGCGCGGGGATGTGCGTCGTGTTCGGCGCGGCGGCGCTGATCGGCGTCTCCCTGATCGTGGCAGGCGGCTGGCCCGTCGTGCTGATTGGGCTGACGGCGATCTTCGCGGCAATTGCCTACACTGGCGGGCCGTTCCCGCTTGGCTACCACGGCCTCGGTGAACTCTTCGTCTTCCTCTTCTTCGGCCTCGCGGCGGTCGGCGGGACGTACGAGGTGCAAGCGAGGGCGGTGCATGCCGTCGCATGGTGGGCGGCACTGCCAATGGGTCTTCTTGCGGTGGCGATCATCGTCGTCAACAACCTGCGGGACATCGCGACCGACCGGGCGGCGGGGAAGCGCACACTGGCGGTACGCTTCGGCGAGCGGGGCACGCAGGCGGAGTATATCGCCCTTCTCGTCATTGCCTATCTTATCCCATTCCTGATGTGGGTGACGGGTGTCGTGGTGTCAGCCTGGGTGGTGCTGACGCTCCTCTCGCTGCCCCTCGCGCCATCCCTCGTCTGTAGTTTGCGGCGGGAGCGTGGCCGCGCCCTGAACGGCGTACTCGCCGGTACCGCGCGGCTCGAACTCGTCTACGGGCTGCTCTTCGCGCTCGGGTTGGCGCTCGGCGCGTGACAACCGCCGCATGCGCCGGACGCGGGGCAAGCAGAAGAACGCCACCAGCGCGCCGCCGATCTGCAATGACAGCCCACCGAGACCAAGGAGCATCATCGGGCCGGGCCTGGTGCCGCGCGGATGAACGGCGGAGGGGAAACCCACGGAAGAGTTCCTCGCCAGTTCCAGCACGGCCACGGGCAACTGGCGCAAATCTATCGCGATCCACACGACGGCCGTCAGCGCGCATACCAGGCCGAGCGCGACGACAGCGCGCTGTCGCCTGCCGACAATCAACAGACTCGCCGCCGCCGCGATGATCGCGACGGCGGCGACGGGGATTGCATCGCCGCGTTTCAGGAATGCCCAGACGGCGAGGCTGTAATAATTCGTTGCCAGCGTCAGTGAATGCCCAACGTAGGAACCCTCCAGTGGACGGTCGCCGACGGTGACATCAATGCCGCTGACGTGATACCAGCCACCGACGAAGAGT
>JBPCPB010000312.1:0-6540 GCA_050999735.1 Thermomicrobiales bacterium
TCGAAAATGGTGGGGCGCTGTGGGACTTTCGTTCGTCCGGCTCGTACACTGGTCTATCCATTGGGCGCGTTCGCAATGTGCCCGCCACTGCTTGTGCAACCCGATCCCGCGCCAGTGTCAGATACTCCCAGACGATGTCTGAACCAGCCGACCGACGACCGCGCAAACCCGCACCGGATCAATGAGAGCCACCCGCATCGCGCACACTCCAGGGCGACGCATGTTCCCAGATAGATACAGGACGTACATCGCGACGCTTGACGGAGTACCGCATTGCATCCTACGCTCCTTGGGGTCATCGCTGCAGCTCAGATCAGTTCGAGCGCCATTGGCTTGTTCTTTCTCTTGGCGGGCGGATTGGCGTGTGCCATCGGGGCAGTTGAGATCGTGTTCTGGACGGGAAATACACGGGCCGCGTACATCCGACGGTACGATTGGTTGCCCGGCGCGACGCTGCCCGCCGGTTCATCCTCCCGACGTTGTTTGGGTGAAAGGAGAAACGATTCGCATGGCCGTTATCCCCGATGACTTTGCCTGCGCGACAATCAGGCGATCCGGGACGTCCGGGCGTGATTGGCTCAACCGGCTCCCGGCGATTCTGGATGATTGCGCGGCGCGGTGGGGATTGACGCTCAGCGCACCGGCCACGCCGCTGTCGCACAACTACGTCGTCGCCGCGCGGCGCGCCGATGGCACGGCGGCGATCCTCAAAGTCCACACGCCGAACGATGGCTTCGCGTCGGAAGTGGCGGCCCTGCGGCTGTTCAACGGGCGCGGCATCGCGCGGCTGCTGGCGAGCGATCCGCACGACGCGGCGCTGCTGGTGGAGCGATGTGCGCCGGGCACGCCACTGACCGACATCACCGTAACGGACGACGAGCGGGCAACGTCCATCGCCGCCAGCGTCATGCGGCGGGTGTGGCGGCCGCTCCCGCCCGATCATCCATTCGCTATGATGGCGGGCTGGAACGCCGATCTGCAATCGCTGCGGCCCCACTACGGCGGCGGGACCGGACCGTTTCCCGGAGCGATCATCGAAGAAGTGGAGAGCCTCATCCCCGCGCTGACCACCTCCGCGCCCGCACCGATCCTGCTGCACGGCGATCTGCATTACGACAACATCCTCGCGGCGGGGCGGCAGCCGTGGCTGGCGATTGATCCAAAGGGATTGGCGGGCGAACCGGCCTACGAAACGGGGGCACTGCTCTACAATCCCCAGCCGCACCTGCTCGCCGCGCCGCATCCGGGGCGCATCCTCGCCCGCCGCGTGGAGCAACTGGCCGAGGAACTGACGCTCGATCACGCCCGCGTGCGCGGCTGGGGATTGGTCCGGGCCGTGTTGGCCGCGTGGTGGCATGTTCAGAGTACCGGGCAGGTCTGGGAAGAAGCCCTTATCTGTGCCGGATTACTGGCAGCGCTCTGAGCATGAGAAGTTCGAAGTTCGGAGTTCGCAGCTCGGAGCAGGTCATCGAACTGCGAACCTCGAACTTCGAACTTCTCGTTACTCGTTACTTCAGCCAATCATCTTTGCGTGTGACGCCTTCGGGCATCGCGCCGTGGAAGATGACATTCAGGCTCTGGCGCATGTAGGCATCCGCCGCTTCCATGTCGTTTGTGCGGTACTGCGTGGCGACGCTGACGACGATCAGGTTCGCCACCAGCTGCCCGAACCGTCCCGCATTGAGGCTGGAGCGGAAGCGGCCCGCACGCTGCCCGGTCGCCGCAACCTTTTCGATCAATTCGGCGAGTGTGAACGCCTGCGCCGCCCGCACCGCGCGCTCCACGTCGGGATTCAGCAGTTCGTGCGAGAGAACGACGACCGCCTCGCCGTGCTCCTCCAGCAGCGAGCGGACTTCGAGCCAGATGCGATAGATAATCCGCTCCGCGCTGACATTCTCGGCGATCTGCTTGTCTACCTGCGTGGTGAGGTTAATCATCAAATCACGACCGAACTCGACGATCACCGCTTCCTTGTAGCCGAAATAGTTGAAAAATGTCCCCCGGCTGACATCCGCCGCATCAGCGATGTCGTCAATGGAGGTGTTGTAAAACCCCTGCGTGTTGAAGAGTGCGACCGCATGGTCAATGATCGCTGACCGTGTTTGCATTTTCTTGCGTTCCCGCAGCGAGGGGCGGGGAAACGCCGCCCGTCGTGTGCCCGTCTGATACATTCCTCTTCCTCCTCCGGCATTGCCGCCGATGTCGCGCGGGCGGGCAATGCATCGTGCGTCTTGTCCGCGTCGGGCCGGTGACTATCGGCAGCGCTTTGCGTACAAAAAGAAATCCCGACCGGCGCTCCTCGCGCTCCTGGCCGGGTTCACCACTCACTCCCCAAACGCCGAGGTGACCACATTACGGGCGTTGGATCTTCGCTTCCTCTGAATTCAAACAAGGTTCCCCGCACAACATACGACGGTATACGAAAATTGGCTATGAATGGATCACTAGATCATGGTTAACGCGGGATGTTTCTCATCTCCCTATGATGCCCTCCTTACAAAAAAACCGATCGCAAACCGTGGATGCGGCAACCGGTTTCACCATTTGCTCCCCCGTGCCGAGGTGACCAGATTGCAGGTACGGGTTCAATGCTGCTCTCGTATTGAGAGATAGTGTACTCCACAAAAATGATGGTGTCAACTGCTAGCCTGAACTCCAACATCTTTTGATACTTTGCTACAGAAAGTTTGTGCCGAGAAGTTGTACAGATTTACCGAGATTTGTCCATCCTGGGCCGCTCGCGGCTTCTCTATACATGAACATTTGTTCGGCGGGAAGGAAATCAGCATGGAGCGAACAGGCGATCATCTCACGTTGCACGCCGAAATCGCACAATTGCGCGCCATTATGCGCGGCATCGCATCGGACGACGAAGCCGAGCGGCAGGCGGCATCCGCGCAAGCGCCGGATGCGGCGCGGGTGATGGCGGTGCTGATCCGTGCGGTCGAGGTGCAACGGGCACTGGAACGCGAGCCGGAAGCAGAGACCGCGCACGCGCTCGCGGCGGTCATTCATCGGGCGCTGGACGCCATGACGCGCGAGGAAGCGGCAGAGCGCGCGCTGCAACAGGAATGATTCCTCGCCACGAGTGGCGGGTAACAAGGAGGATTTTCGATCATGCAACCACCATTCGCTCCCTCTTCAGCGCGCCGGGTGACCCGGTCACGCTACCGACGACGCCGCGATGCCTGCATAGCGCCGCCGCAACCGCCCGACGGCTCGAACCTCTCTCTCTATGTCGAGGAGGCTGTGACGCGTCGGATGGTCGAGGATGTTGTCGAGGAGGTGCGGGAGATGCGCGACCGGATGACGAACCTGCTCTTTCTGATCGCCGGGAGCGTCCTCGTAGACATCCTGACGCGGATGCGAGGGGGTTGATGATGAACGGCCATTGGCAGGGAGACGTTGATACCGGTGAAGCAGGCTTCAGCCTGCCGCTTGGATTGCAGGCTGAAGCCTGCTCCACCACAATAACGGCGGATGACCGCGCGCTCCGCTGGCTGCTGCACGACATCGGCGCGTTTTCGCGAACAGTCTGGCCGGGGACGGCGCTCCGCCCGTATCAACTGGCCCCAGCACGGGCGATCATCCATTCCGCGCTCGCCGGGGACGGCGCGTCGTTCGCGGTTGTCTTCGCGCGGCAATCGGGCAAAGACGAATTGTTGGCGCAGGTCATCGCTTTTCTGCTCATCCACCGGCAACTGCACGGTGGCGAGATCGTCGTTGCCGCGCCATCGCTCGTGCCGCAGGGGCCGATTACCCTGCGACGCATCGAGGAGCGGCTGCGCGCCGCCATGCTCTTCGCGCCGGCGATCGAGACAGAGGGCGGGCACATTCTCCGCGTCGGGCGGGCATCAGCGCGTTTCGTCTCGGCGGGGCCAATGGCGCAGGCGCGCGGCGCGACCGCATCCCTCCTCCTCGTCGCCAATGAGGCGCAGGACATCGAGCCTCAGCGCTGGGACGCCGTCTTCGACCCGATGGGCGCGAGCACGAATGCCACGACCGTCTTCGCTGGCACCGTCTGGACGCGGAACACGCTCCTCGCCCGCGCGATGAACGCTTGCGCGAGCAATGAGCAATGAGGAGGGCGAATCTTCCTCAGTCCTATTCTCTGCCGATTGGCGCGCCGTGGCCCGCGAAGTTCCGGCATACGGGGCGCGGGTGCGGCGGCGGATGGCGGAACTGGGCGAGCAGCATCCCTTTATCCGCACGGAATACTGCCTCCAGCCACTCGATGACGCGGGGATGCTCTTCGACGCGGCGAAGCAAGCCCAGATGCGTGGCACTCATCCCCGCCAGCATCGCGCAACGATCGGTGAAGGCGGTCAGTATGCACTCTTACTCGATGTCGCGGGGGAGGCGGAGGAAGCGGGCGCGCAAGCCGCGACCGGACGACACGGCTTCGTCTCCCCGCGTGAGGCGCGGCGGGATAGCACAGCGCTGACCGTTGTGAAGATCGTACCGCCGGACACGCGCGCGCTCGCGCTCGTCCCGCGACGGTGGCAGCGACAATTGGCCACCTACCGCGTCGTGGATCGCCGCGCCTGGTCCGGCGTCAATCACGTCACGCTGGCGGAGGAGATCGTGGACCTCGCGCAGCGTGTCTGGGCAAACCCGACCTGCGCGCCGGTCGTCGTAGACGCGACAGGCATCGGTCATGGCTTGGCGGCGATGCTCCGCGCGTCGCTCCCGCCCGATATGGTAACGCCCTTTATCTTCACAGCGGCGAGCAAGAGCGACCTCGGCTGGCGGCTCCTCGCGGCGATCGCGGCGGGTCGCTATCAGGACTACCTCGATGATGACGCGGACGATACGCGTTGGTTCTGGCGGCAGGTGGCAGCATGCACCTTCACCGTCCGCCCCGGCGTTGGCAGACAGATGGCGTGGAGCGTCCCCGATCCCGAAACACACGACGACCTCCTGATGAGCGCCGCCCTCGTCGGCGCCCTCGACGACCATGACTTCCGCGACCGCGTGGCACGGGGAAGGGCTGAGGACTGAGCGGTTTGGCGCTGCCATCGCCCCTACGCAAGGTATCGCGCCACTGCTCTCGTGAATATCAGTCCTCAGTCCTCGGCCCTAAAGAAGAGAAAGGGGGTGATTGCACACACCAACATCTGCTGTCGGAACAACCCGGTAGAACAAGCGTGGGGCGGGTGACACCGCCCCTCGATTATTTCGCACCCATGAAAGGAGTGCGGCATGGACGAGATCAAGGTGGCAGAGGCACAAGCGTCGCCCTCGCAGGTAACGGAGATTGGTGGCCCGGCGACGGCGGAGGCGGGCACGGGCGGGGCGGCACAGTTCGCCGTCCTCAGTGCGGACGAGCGGCAGACGCTCCAAGCAACTCTTGCGGCGGCGCATCCAGACGCGATCCCGCAACTGATCGGTGGCGAGACGGTCGGGGAGATGATCGCGAGTATTGAGACCGCAAAGGCCGCCTATCGCGAGACAATCGAACGCACGAAGGCGGCGATTCCCGTTGCGGCGGGCGGTGGCGGCCGCCCCGTCGGTGTGGACATCACGAAACTCTCTCCGCTCGCGAAGATTTCGATGGGACTGAAAGGGTAGTAGTCGGTAGACAGTTGTCAGTAGTCAGTTGAAAGAGGAGGCGCTTCGCGCGTTTTCTTCTGTCTACTGTCTACTGACAACTGTCTACTCGGAGTGACTGAAAGGAACGAGCAATGGCAGTGACACTGGCACAGGCGAGTTTGTTGACGAACAGCATGCTGATCCGGGGCGTGATCGAGACGGTCGTGACCGAGTCCGCGGTGCTGAACTATCTGCCGTTCATGGAGGTGGTTGGGTCCGCGCTGGCCTATCCGCAGGAGACGGCGCTGCCGTCCGTCGCGTTCAATAGCGTTGGTGGGACCTGGGTCGAGAGTTCACCGACCTTCGCGCAACAGACCGAGACACTGAAAATCCTCGGTGGCGACGCGGATGTGGACAACTACCTCGAACGGTCCTTCACGCAGGAGAACGACATCCAGGCCGTCGTGCTGCATGAGAAGGCAAAGGCGGTAGCGTACCAGTTTAATACGTCGTTCTTCACCGGCGATACCGGCGTGGATCCGAACTCGTTCGACGACATTGACAAGCGGATCGGCAACGCGGCTGCGGCGCAGACGATCACCGCCGGGGCGAACGGCGCGGCCCTCGCCCTGCCGCTCATGGATCAGTTGATTGATGCGGTGAAGCCGGGTCGGCCCGATGTCCTTTTTATGAGCCGCCGGAGCCGCCGCAACCTCAATCAACTCCGACGGGCGGCGGGAAACATCCTCCAGTCCGATCTCGACCAGTTCGGGCGGATGGTGCTCTGGTACGACGGTATCCCCGTCGAGATTGACGACAACATCCCGGACACCAAAGCGGTCGGCACATCGGGCAATATCTGCTCGTCGGTCTACGCGCTCAAGTTCGGCTGGAACACCGGCGTGATGGGCATTCACTCCGGCGGGATCATGGTGGATCGCATCGGCTCGCTGGAAACGAAGGACGCGAGCCGGAACCGCGTCAAGTGGTACTGCTCCATCGCCCTGA
>JBPCPB010000337.1:0-3348 GCA_050999735.1 Thermomicrobiales bacterium
CCGCTCTCGAACGAGAAATTGGCCGAGTGCATCCGCGACGCGGGCGTGCCGGACGGCGTTTTCAACCTCGTCTATGGCGCGGGCGAGACGATTGGTATGGGCATGGTCAAAAGTCCCGATGTGCAACTGATCTCCTTCACCGGCGAGACGGTGACGGGCAAGGCGATCATGCGCGAGGGCGCGGCGACGATGAAGCGATACTCGATGGAACTCGGTGGCAAGTCGCCGATTGTCGTCTTCGCGGATGCCGATTACGACCGCGCGCTCGATGCCGCCGTCTTCGGCGTCTACTCACTCAATGGCGAGCGCTGCACTGCCAGTTCGCGCTGCATCGTCGAGCGGCCAATCTATGATCGTTTCGTCGCGGACCTCACGGCGCGCGTCAACAACATCCGCGTCGGCGATCCAATGGACAAGCAGACCGAAATCGGCGCCCTTATCCACCCAAGTCATTTGGTGAGCGTGCTGGAGTATGTCGAGATTGGTAAGAGCGAAGGCGCGAAACTGGTCGCGGGCGGCGGTAGGATGCCGGGCATGGAGCAGGGCAACTACATGCAGCCGACGCTCTTCGCGGATGTGGACAACCGGATGCGGATCGCGCAGGAGGAGGTCTTCGGCCCTGTCCTCGTCGTTATCCCCTTCGATGGCGAAGACGAGGCGGTGCGGATCGCCAGCGATGTGAAATACGGTCTCGCGGGATATGTCTGGACGCGCGATGTCACGAAGGCGAACCGAGTGGCGCAGGGTATCCAGTGTGGCATGGTCTGGGTGAACTCACAGAATGTCCGCGATCTCCGCACGCCATTCGGCGGCGCGAAGGAGAGCGGCATCGGCCGCGAGGGCGGCCACTATTCGTGGGAGTTCTACTGCGACATGAAAAACATCGCCATCGCCCTCGGCGACCACCACATCCCGAAATTCGGCGCGGCACAGTAGAGAGCGAAACCGATTGAACCGCAAAGGCGCAAAGAGCGCAAAGGATGCAAAGAGGAGATGAAGAGGTTTCACATACGCGGGGAAACGACGGAATTCGTGAGACAGTGTTCTTCCTGTATTTCTTTGTGTTCTTTGCGTCCTTGGCGTCTTTGCGGTTCAATCGGTTTGTCAGGAGGGTGGCATGGCGGCGATTGATACTGCGTCCCGGCTCGATATGCGCGCGCGGCCTGAGCGGGCGATTGGCAATGTCGTGCGCGCCGGGCATATCGAGTTTCTTGTCACCGATCTGGCGCGGGCGCGGGAATTCTACGTGGACCTCCTCGGCTTCGTCGAGACCGAAGCGGACGATGGGCATATTTATCTGCGCGGCCTTGAAGAGCGCTATCATCACTCGCTGATTCTCACGCAGGCGGAACAGCCGGGCGTCGCGCATCTCGCCTATCGCGTCGCGACAAGCGGCGATCTGGACGCGCTGGCGGCGATGGCGGAGGCGCATGGGTTGCCGCATCGGTGGGTCGAACCGGGCGAGGAAGTTGGACAAGGCAGAGCGCTGCGGATGCAGGACCCCGGCGGTATTCCGACCGAGTTCTACGCCGAGATGGCCCCTGCCGAGCGACTGTTGCAACGATTTGATCTCTACCGGGGCGCGCACATCATGCGGATAGACCACTTCAATATCCAGGTGCCGGATTGTCAGGCGTTGACGGAGTGGTACATGGGCACGCTCGGCTTCCGCTGCTCGGAATATACGGGAACGGAGGACGATCCGGAACGGCTCTGGGCGGCGTGGCTGCATCGCAAAGGCTCGGTACATGATGTCGCGATCATGAACGGCGTCGGGCCGCGCGTCCATCACGGCGCGTGGTCGCTGCCCGACGCGATGGCCGTTCTCCGCTGCTGCGATGTGCTGGCCGGCGCGAACAGGGCAGACGCAATCGAGCGCGGGCCGGGGCGGCATGGCATCGCCAATGCGCTCTTTCTCTACGTGCGCGACCCGGACGGCAATCGTATCGAACTGTACGCGAGCGATTACCTAACGGTGGACCCGGACTTCGCGCCAATCCGCTGGACGCTAAACGACCCGCGCCGACAAACCCTCTGGGGTCATTACGTCCCGCGTTGCTGGTTCGAGGAAGCGATGCGCGTGCAATCTATCACCGACGGCGCCTTCGTCCCGACGCACGAGCCACAGATGACCAGCACGCCGACGTATGTTCACTAGGACTAAGGGCTAAGGACTAAGGACTAAGCGGGAACGCATCTCACTTAGTCCTCGGCCCTTAGTCCTTAGTCCTCTCACGACCGAAGGGAGCGATTGATGCCAGCACGAACCGGGGCGCACTACATCGCCGATCTGAAGAAGATGAAGCGGGAGATTTGGATTGGCGGCGAGCGCGTCGAGGATGTCACGACGCATCCCGCGACCAGGCGCGGCGTCGCATCGTACGCGCATCTCTATGACATGCAGTACGATCCCACGCTGCGCGATGTGATGACCTATCCGTCGCCGACAACGGGCGACCGCGTGGGCATGTCGTTCCTCACACCGCGCACGCCGACCGACCTCGCGCTGCGCCGCGAGATGATGCGGCAGTGGGCAAACTATTCCGGCGGCATGATGGGCCGCACACCGGATTACGTGAACTCATCCTTCATGGCGATGGCCGCCGCCTCGGAGTATTTCGCCGCCAACGATCCCCGTTTCGGCGAGAACGTTCGCAACTATTACGAATACATCCGCGAGCATGACCTTTGCCTGACGCATACGCTGATCAACCCGCAGGCGAACCGCTCGAAGGGGGTCAATGAGCAGGCCGATCCGTATCTACCCGCCGGGATCGTGACGACGAATAGCGACGGCGTCGTGGTTCGCGGCTGCCGGATGCTGGCGACGAGGGCGCCCTTAGCGGACGAGATCATGGTCTTCCCATCCACGGTCGTGAAGAACGAAAACGCGGACAAGTATGCCTTCGCCTTCTCGATCGCGACCGATACGCCGGGCATGAAGTTCATCTGCCGCGAATCACTCGACCAGGGCAAGTCGCACTTCGATCATCCGCTCGCCTCGCGCTTCGAGGAAATGGACGCCATCGTCGTCTTCGACGATGTCACTGTGCCGTGGGAGCGGATGTTCCTCTTCGGGGATATGGAACGGTGTAACGGCTGCTTTGGGGCGACCGATGCCGTCGTCCATATGATGCACCAGGTGGCAATCAAGAACATCGCCAAGGCTGAATTCCTGCTCGGCGTCATTCTGATGATGATTGAAACGGTCGCCATCGAACCGTTCCAGCATGTGCAGGAAAAAGCCGCCGAGGTGATGACCTACCTCGAAACGATGAAGGCGTGCCTGCGCGCGGCGGAGGCGGACGCGCATCTCGATTCGTGGGGGGTGATGACGCCCGCGCGCAT
>JBPCPB010000382.1:0-3466 GCA_050999735.1 Thermomicrobiales bacterium
CCGGCGACGGGCGTCCCCCCGGCGGCGACCCTGCCCGCCGCGACGCCGAAGGTGGCGAAGAACGCGAGCGCGACCAAACTCACCTTCTGGCACGCGCTCGGCGGCACCAACGGCGAGGTCGTCAGCAACCTGGTCAACCAGTTCAATGACAGCCAGTCGGACATCTTCGTGCAGGACATCTACCAGGGCACCTATGACGACCTGGTGAATAAGTTCCGTGCCGGGTTGCAGTCCAAAGACGGGCCGCACCTCCTGCAGGTTTACGACATCGGCCAGCGCTTCATGATTGATAGCAAGGCAATTGAGCCGATGCAGACTTTCATAGATGCGGACAAGTTCGACCTCTCGCAGTTCGAGCAGCCGATCTTGAACTACTACACGGTGGACAAGAAATTGAACGCGATGCCGTTCAATACCTCCAACCCGATCTTGTACTACAACAAAGACGCCTTCAAAACCGCCGGACTTGATCCAACGAAGCCGCCGCGCACATGGGACGATGTCGCGGCGGCGGCACAGGCGCTGACGAAGAAGGATGCGAGCGGCAAGCCGCTGCCCGGCCTCAACTTCGCGATCTACGGCTGGTTCTTCGAGCAGTGGCTCGCCACGCAGGATGCGTTGTATGCGGAGCCGGACAATGGCCGGCTTGCGCAGCGGGCGACGAAGGTTGTCTTCAACAACGATCCCGGTGTCAAAGTTCTCGACTGGTGGAAGGGGATGATAGACAAGGGAATCGCGGTGAACCTCGGACGGAACACGAGCGATTCCCAGAATGCCTTCGGTGCCGGGCAGGTAGGGATCATTGTTGAATCAACCGCCTCGCTGAAGGGTATCCTCTCCAAGGTGGGCGGCAAGTTCGAGATGGGCACCGGCTTCTTCCCACGTCCGACGACGGGCGGCGAGCAGGGTGGCATCATCATGGGCGGCGCGGCGGTCTATATCTCCAATCAGAAGTCCGACAAGGAGAAGCAGGCGGCCTGGAAGTTCGTCCAGTTCATCGCCCAGCCGAAGCAGCAGGCTTTCTTCCACATCGGCACCGGCTACTTCCCGATCCGCAAGGATGCCTACGCGTTGCCGGAAGTCCAGGCGAACACCGCGAAGTACCCGCAGTTCCAGACGGCGATTGACCAGTTGCATGCCAACCCATCCAACCCCGCGACGAGCGGCGCGGTGCTCGGCGTCTTCACGCAGTCGCGCACCACGGACGTCGAAGGCGCGATCGAGGAGGTCTTGCTCGGCAAGTCTACCGCGAAAGCCGCCCTCGACAAGGCCGCCGCCGCCTCCAATAAGGCGCTGGATCAGTACAATGCATCCGTGAAGTAACGGGAAAACATCACCCCCTGCCCCCTCTCCTTTGCCTGGCGGCAAAGGAGAGGGGAATTTCTTTTTCCCCTACGGTATACTTCGCAATAACGTTCGCTGAAAATACGATAGTTGGCACGCATGACTGCCATTGATAACACACACGAAATCATCACCAGGCGCACCGTATCGGGATTTCAGCCGGAGTGCATAATCTCTTTGGCTCCCACGCGCGGTGAAGCACGATCTCGATTATCCGCGCGATCTCCTGCCTACTGATTCCGCACCGGGAACGTACGCGCTCCTGGCGACGAAAGGCCGCGAGGATACCGATGTGGCGCACAAAGACCGCGCCGCGCACATCTGGTGCGAAAACGCGACGCTACTCACCGGCGCCGTCTGGCTGTACCTGATAGTGCCGCAACGGGAGTTCGAGAAACTCCATCCATCGGATTACGCCGACCTGCGCGTGCTCGCATCGCCCGCACTCTTCTGATTGGCGCCGGCGACGATCAGTGGTGCGACGACCGCCGCGGCTTGTCAATCCATTTTCGCTGCCCTGCAAGCGACCATTACCCCTCTTTTGGTATCATGCGTAGAATCGCTATGCCCGCACGGCACAGGTTATCCACCGTTTCTCTGCTCTTACAGGAGTTATACACGTCTCTCCACCGCATGGTGCCTTGCCGTCACGGGGGTCAAATGAGTAACACTCATCTCTCCGTCGGTTGCATTCGCGCGCCGCGCGTGGCATCATTTCCTTTCTCGTGATGCTGCTCCGAAGGGAATAGAGAAGCGTTCTCACTAATGGGAAGGCGAATCGAAACGTACGAGAAACGAAAGGAGCGCGGACCATGGAAACATCACGAACCCCTTTCGTGCGCGTGCGGGCGGAAGAAGATGGTACCTTGCAGGTCGAGGTGCAGGGGTGGCAATTGCTCTGGGCGCGCACGATCACGATAGATGACGGCGTCGAATTGCGGGTGGGCAAGGGCGAGGATGGCGAGCAAGTCCGCGAGGGCTATGCCTTTCCCCTGCTCTATGGCAACGGCCGCTTGCACCTGCTCGCCGAGCCGCCCGACCCCGTCATCATCACCGCGACGATGACGGCCCACGTGCCGAGCAACGTCGAGTAACAGGCGCGGCGCCTCATGCCTCAGACACGGGTGCATATCAGCGGAGGCTTGCGAGTGCCAGGAGACCGAACGCTATAAGGATGGTCCCGGAGACGCGATTGACCCACCGCAAGAGACGCGGCCCCACTCTGATCCGTATCACGGCAACGCTGCTGCTCAGCAACACCCACCACAGCGCGGAACCGACGAAGACGCCGACGACAAGAAAGGCCGCGCTCGACGTGTGGCCGCTCGTCCCCACGCCAAGTCCCGCGAAGATGGCGACGAAAGAGAGGATCGTCGCTGGATTCGTGAGTGTCAGCGCCACGGCGGAGAGATACGCGTGTCGCACGGTGCGTCCCGCCGCCCCAGCGGTCTGTATGGCGGGAGCAGCAACGAACGTCTTGAGCCCCAGATAGCATAAGAAGAGGCCGCCGATCAGGCGAATGAGCCCTTGATGGCTGAGTAACAAGCCCGAAATGACGGTAATACCGAGCCCCGCGACCGCGCTGTAGCAGGCATCGGCGGTGGCAGCGCCGAGACCGGTCGCGAGGCCGACCATACGACCATCCGCGAGTGTGCGACGAATACATAAGACGCCGATAGGCCCGACGGGAGCAGCGATCGAAAGCCCGATCAGCACCCCACGGACGAGCACGCTGAGATCCATCTCTATCTCCTCTCCGATCCCATGACATAAAAAATCGCCAGACCTTGGAAGATCTGGCGGGCGATGTCCTCAAGAAAGACGCGCGGCTATCCAGACCCCCTCGCTGATGGCTGGGACTGCTGGCGCTGGTTCTCTCGGAGAGAAGGCACGGCGGGCGAACAGAGCGACATGGCGATTTCCCCCTCAATCATCGAGTCACGCCTGCGGTGACGCTGCGAACATACGGATGATGCATCGGCGTGTCAAGGCTTCGTACCTGACATCCGGACATAACTACGAACAGATGCGAGAAAAAGGTGGTGGTAGCAGGCTTTCCCGCCTGCCCTTCGGAGTAGGAACGGCAGGCCGGGAAGCCTACTACCAACAAAGAATGCCTCCA
>JBPCPB010000425.1:0-12813 GCA_050999735.1 Thermomicrobiales bacterium
CCCCAGAGCATCCGCACCTCTCTCGAAGTCCCCTGCTGCTGCAAGAGGTCGCTTCACGACTCGCCCCTACGGCTGGACGGGGTACCGTCGTTCTACATTCCCCGCGTCCTCTGTGCCGCTTGCCACATTACATCGAGCGGGGCGGATTGCCCTGTCCATGCCTCCCATGCGAGTGCGCCCTGATGGATGAGCATGCCGAGGCCATCCACGGCGCGCAGACTCCGCTCCTGTGCGGCGCGCAGCAGTGCGGTCGGGCGGTAGATGAGGTCGTAGACCACCGCAGTCGGTTGCAAGAGATCGAGCAGGTCGGCGGCGATTGGCGTTTCATCGCCATGCAATCCGGCTGATGTCGCGTTGATGAGCAACGCGACATTGGGCAGTATGTCCGTAAGGTCGCGGTATGCGATACCCGTCGCGGTGGCAATCGCCGGATACTGCCGCTGAATTGCCGCCGCGCGCTCCGGCGTGCGGTTCGCGATTACCAGCCGCCCGACATCCATGCCGACGAGCGCGGCGGCGACGGCGCGGGCAGCGCCACCTGCACCGAGCAGGGCGACCGGTTGGCCCACAACGACGATACCCTGCGCGCGCATGTCCGCCGCGAAGCCGGGGACATCGGTATTCAGCCCCGTCAGACTTCCATCATCGTTCACGATGGTATTGACCGCGCCGAGGGCGGCTGCTTCGTCACTGAGCGCGTCGAGGAACGGCAGCACGGCCTGCTTGTACGGCACGGTGACGTTCGCGCCATACGCATCGGCGACGCGCAACGCCGCGATTGTGGCGGCGAGGTCTTCCGGCAGCACATCGGCGAGGCGATACGTCGCGTCTATCCCGGCGGCGCGGAAGGCGGCGTTGTGGAACACGGGCGAGAGGCTGTGGCCGAGCGGATGGCCGATGAGAACAACACGGCGCCCCGCTGATACATTCATGAATTCGGCGCATATTTTCTAATGTTCGCATTATGTTCGTCGAGTGTGCGCGCGAACGCATGCGTTTTCGAACCGTCGTTCTTCGCAACGAAGTAGAGGTAATCCGTGCTCGAAGGATTCAACGCGGCTTTGAGCGAGGCGAGGCTCGGGCTGCAAATCGGGGTCGGCGGCAAGCCGTCGCGTATATAGGTGTTATAGGGACTGTCCACGCCGAGGTCGTTCTTGATGTCTGTCTTCCACCAATCGCCTGGTTGTCCGACCGCATATTGGACCGTTGGGTCGGCTTGCAGTCTGAGGGGTGGATTCGCCTTCAGACGATTGTAGTAGACGGAAGCAATGTCCGCGATATCCTGGTTCGATGCTGCTTCACGTTCCACAATGGAGGCAATAATGAGGACTTGATACATGTTGCCCGTACCTGCTGGTGGCTTGCCCTGTTGCGCCGCTGGCTGGCTATTGATCGCTTCGTCCCATTTCTTCTGAAAGTTGTCGAGCATTGTCTTGATTACCGTTTTGGCATCCTCATCACGCGTAAACTTGTAGGTATCAGGGAAGAGATACCCTTCCAGACTAGCGCCCGGTGGTTTATCCTTGAGGAACGGGTAATCCCACGTGCCTGACTTCGCGACATTCTGAAAATCCGCTGCGGCGCTGCCGAGACCGTTCTCACGCAGAATATCGGGGATCTGCTCCATGCGGATGCTCTCAGGGATACGAACATTGACCTCATCGGGCGCGGTGACAACGACTTCGGTGCCGGAAATGCGGTTGACGATCTGCCCGATCGACATGCCCTTCTGGAGCGGGAAGGTGCCCTCCTGAAACAACTTGGCCTTTTGATTGACGAAGACGTAGGCGCGGAAAATGTTGACGTCGGTAATCAATCCCTTCGCTTTCAGGTCATTGCCGATGGAAGCGACGGATTCGTTTTTGGTGACATTCAGATTGATGATTTGTCCGGTTGGTTTCGCGGCGCTGTTCTTCGCATACTCATACGCGGCACGCGCCCCGACGAGTGTCAGGCCCGCGAGCACGACAATTGCGCCGATTTTGATTGCCTGAATGAGAAAACGCACGAGTATGAAACCTCCCACAGACACGAATTCCACTACCGCTACCGCGCGGCGCGGATACGACTGGCATCCTAGCAAATTGGCGCGTTTCGCGCAAAAAATGCCTGCCCGCGCGAGACCATCGTGGATAGGCACGATGGCATCGCGCGGAGCAGGCGATTCGGCCCGACTGGAGCATGCCGGAAGGGAGAGGCATACCGCAGCCGAAATCCGAGTGTGTCGGGAGTGGCAGCGTTGCGACCACGCCACGCACATCCCGCCACGCAGATCATAACCGGGCGCAAGCGCGCGGCACTATAGACAGTAGAACGAAAGATGCACAGTGTATCTGTGCGAACATACAACGCTTGCGATGCGTGCGACGCGATACACTGCGATTGATGGCATTCCGTGTGTCCTCGTGCAGTATTGCTGTGCGACCCTGTGCGATTACACAATTAACTGTCAGGTTGGTCAGGTAGGTGCTGATGCGTTCACCGCTCACTCCCGCATTCCTCGCGATCCGTGACCTTTGTCGGCGCGATGGTCGTTTGCGCGTTCGGCTCCCCGCCGAGGCGGAGCACGCGGCCGTCTGTGACGCGACGGCAGTTGATGTCACCTATGCGATGACGATGCGCCCCCTACCACCGTTCCTGCGCCCGCTCCACGGTGGCGAGTTGATCCTGATGCCCCGACGCATCTGGCCCGATGTGGCGGACTCCGTCGGGAACCTGATGGTGGATCTGGGGCGCAACGGCGTGTCGGCCATCGTCCTTGAGCCGGATCATCCGCTGGCAGCGCGCGATATTCAGGAGAACATCGCGCTGATTATCGCCGATGTCGCGGTGGATGCGGCGCTGGAAAACCACCTCAATGCCCTGATCCAGACGCGGGGCAGCGACCTCTACCGCTTGACCACCGACCTCGACCGCCGTCTCACCGGCATGAGCGCGAACGCGGGCGCGTTGCCTGCCCTGCTCGCAACGGCTGCGGAAGTGTCGGGGCATGGCGCTCTGCTGACCGATACGGCCGGTCTGCCCATCGCGCTTGCCGGGAGCGCGGCGCCGGGGTACGTAGACGAACTCGCACGGCAGGCTGCCCGCGCGCATGGCCGTACGTTGATTGTGCATGCGCCGGACGGTGAGGGGCGGCTCGTGACGCCTGTGCGCACCGCCGAGGGCGTGCAGGGGTATCTCTCGCTGACGGCGGGCCGCGCGGGATTCACCGAGACCGACCGCCTCGTCGCCGAACGGACGGCGTATGCGTGTTCATTCTCACTGATGCGTGTGGGCGCAGGGACGCCGACGATCCGACCGCTTGGCCCGACACCGGCGGAGATGGAGCGGTCGCTGCGGAACCTGCTGCTCGGCAAGTTGGAAACGGAATCGGCGGCGCTGGCGGAATGCCGTGCGATCGGCCTCGACCCGCATCGTGGCGCCACCGTGCTGCTTGCCGCACCGCCGCCGGACGCGGAATCGCTCGGCGTCATCCGCGCCGCGCTCGAAAACGCGGCCGCCGGTTGGCAGCCGCGCGCCTTTGTGATGGAACTCGGCGAGGTGAGCGCGATTGCCGCCCTCCTCCCCGTCGTGGACGGCGAGGCGTCGCGCCGCAAGGCGGTCGAGATTGGCCGACGGCTGGCTTCGGAGAGTAGCCTGACCGGCATCGCGGTCGGGATCAGCGATCGGCAGGTCGGGTGGCGCGGGATCGCGCAGGGGTTCCAGCAGGCCTGGTTCGCGCTCCGGCTCGGCGCGACCGCTGCCGTCCCGCACACGGTCGTGGACAGTGGCGCGACGGGCGATCTCGGTATTTATCGTTTGCTCTATCCGCTCTGGCAATCGGACGGGTTGGCCGCATTTTCGGGCGACGTGCTCGGTGGATTGCTGGCCTATGACGAGAAGCGCGGTGGTGGCCTCGTCCAGACGCTGGAAGCGTATCTCGATCTCGGCGGCGGGATGCAGGAGATCGCCGACCGGCTCTATATTCACCGCAACAGCCTGATCTATCGGCTCCGGCGGATCGAGGACCTGACCGGGCGCATCCTCGCCGACCCGCACGACCGTCTGCTTCTTCATCTCGCACTGAAGGTGCGGCAGATGCCCGAAGCGCCGCCCATTCGCGCCGCGCATTGAGGGAAGCGCTGAGTGCTGAGTAGGTGTGCAACCATCCGTCCGTAGGGGTGGTTCGTGAACCACCCTCTTGCGGTGGCAGGATGTTCCGGCAGAGGACCTGATGATTCGGGGAGGGCGATTCAAGCATCGCCCCTACGAATCGGGCAGGATGCTTGGGGGAGGCGAAGATGCTCCGAGGAGGGCGATGCACGACATCATTGTCGCGAAAGACCATCACCGGGAAAACAGAGGAGTGTACACACATGGCAGCGACGGAAACGACAATCACCAGCGATGCCGCGAACGATGCCGTCCAGAGTGACGACACGATGACAGCGGCGACCGTACTGCATCGCGCGCGGGAAGCGCAGGTCGAGTTCGTTGACCTGCAATTCATTGACATCCTCGGCATGGTCAAGAGCGTCACGATTGCGGTTGAGCAGTTGCCGACGGTGCTTGCGCGGGGCATGTGGTTCGACGGCTCATCGGTCGAGGGGAGGACGCGCGTTGCGGAGCGCGACATGTATCTGATCCCGGACCTTGCGACGTTCGCCATCGTGCCGTGGACAGCGGAAGGCGGTGTCACGGCCCGGCTGCTCTGCGGCATCCATCGCCCGGATGGGGAACCGTTTCCCGGCGACCCGCGCGCCGTCCTGACGCAGCAACTCGACCGGGCACGCGCGCTCGGCTACACCTACGCGGTCGCGCCGGAGGTCGAATATTTCCTGCTGCGGCGCGATGGCGCGCGGATTCGTCCGCCGGAAGGGGATAGCGGCGGCTATTTCGATTCCGCCGGCGGGGCAGCGGCAGCGGTCCAGCGCGATGTCGTGCGGCTGATCCGCGAGATGGGCATTCGTACCGAGGCGTACCACCACGAAGTCTCCGTCGGGCAGTACGAGATTGACTTTCCTTCGGACGGCGCGCTGCGGACGGCGGATGGCCTGATTACCTTCCGCACGGCGATGAAGGCGGTCGCGGCCCGGCGGAACCTGCACGCGACGTTTATGCCGAAGCCGATTGCCGGCCTCAACGGGTCGGGGATGCATATTCACCAACGCCTCGATAGCGGGGATGCGGGCCTGAGCGTCTTTACCGACGCCTCCGACCCCTACGGCCTCTCCGAAACGGCGCGCGCCTTTATGGCCGGGCAGTTGGCGCACGCGCGCGGCATGTCGGCGGTACTCTCGCCGCTCGTCAACTCGTACCGCCGGTTCGTGCCGGGGCATGAAGCGCCCGTCTTTCTGATCTGGGCGCGCGTCAATCACGAGGCGCTCATTCGCGTCCCGGCGGAGACCGGGCCGCAACATGCCGGGCAGATCGAACTGCGCTGCCCCGATCCCGCCGCGAACCCCTACCTTGCCTTCGCCGTGATGCTCGCCGCCGGGCTGGATGGCATCGAACGGAACCTCGCGCTCCCCGAACCGTTCGAGGAGAGCCTGTACAGCGTCTCCGATGAGGAGTTGCGCGCCCGCAATGTCGGCACGCTGCCGATGACCTTAGGCGAGGCGATCACCGAGTTGGAACTCGATCCCGTCATCCGCGAGGCGCTCGGCGACCACATTTACGAGCGCTACGTCGCGGCCTTGCGCCAGCAGTGGCACGAGTACCGCACCTGCATCAGCCAGTGGGAGATTGATCACTACCTCGAAGCGTACTAACGATGTACTGAGTGCTGAGTGCTGGGCGGCGAGAGACGATTGAGTCCACGGCGGGAAGGCCTCGATCCCGAAACCGACCGACTTTTAGACGTATCCGCACGGCGGACAGCCTCCTCTTGGAACGAAGCATCCCGTTCTGCTACAATGGAGTGGAACAGACGGCCCTTCGTCGTCCGGTCAACCTACCCACCACACGAAAGGAAGACGCCTCATGGATTGGAAGCTTGAATTGGTGGCGATTCCCGTCTCAGACGTGGACCGCGCGAAGGTCTTCTACACCGAGAAGGTCGGCTTCAATGCAGACCATGATCACCGAGTCAACGATGAGATTCGCTTCGTTCAGCTCACGCCTCCCGGATCGGCGTGCTCGATCGCCCTGGGGACCGGGATCGTGGACACGCCACCGGGCTCTGTTCACGGTCTGCAGTTGGTCGTCGCGGACATCCACACCGCGCATGCCGATCTCGTCGCGCGGGGGGTGGAGGTCAGCGAGATCCAAGAGCAGCCGTGGGGGTCGTTCGTCTTCTTCAGCGATCCAGACGGCAACCGCTGGTCCGTGCAGATGTTGCCCACTCGCAATTAGCCGAGGTCGCCGCGCCTTCTCTTCGCGCGAAGATGAGATGCATTGTTTCGGTAGCGTAGGCTTCAGCCTGCGCACTCTCCCGCAAGCTGAAATCTACGCTACCAGATTGTTACTCCGTCGAGATCGAAGGATCTACCTGCTGACCTTCCGGCACGACCTTCACGAATGATTCCTTTGGATTCGCGATCATCGCCCGTACCCGCTCCGCCGCGATATGTTGACCGCTGGCAGTCAAGCGCTCCGCATAGCCAGTGACGAGCACGGTGACGGCATCCGCATCGGCATCGTTCAAATCTGCCATTGTGATCTTCGCGCCCTTCGCCATCCGCCGGCCAATCGCCGCGCGGTCGAGTCCCATCGCCGGGACGAGATGCTGGTAGACGACTCCGCCCGTCATCCCCGCGCAGAGCCATGGCCCCGGATCACCGAGGACGACGGCGCGCCCGTTCGTCATGTACTCGAAGGCAAATCCTTTGATATTGGCGCGCGTCGCGATGCCGCACCGGCGGTCGTCAATCGGCGCGGTGATCTCGCCGCCAATCACGACGTCCGCGCCGGAGAGTCGGATGCCCGCGCGGGAGTCCGCGTTCCCCTGCACGAAGAACGTGCCGCCCTGCGCGCCGTACGCGAAGGATTTGCCGACGCTGCCGTCCACGCGCGCGCCATTCCCGTTGGTGCCTTTGAGAATGACAATCGTGCCGCCGAGCGCGCCCTTACCGACGCCATCCTGCGCGCCGCCCTCGACCGTCAGGTCCACACCGTCCACATTGAAGCAGGCGAAGCCGTTGCCGACGACTGAACCGTCATCGAAGGCGAGTGTCGCGGTCGTTGGGAGGGTGTTCGGTTCATACAGCTGGGCGCGCGTCATCTCCCCCGCGAGCACGGTGCCCACGACGCGGTGATCGGGGAAGACGGATGGTTCGGAGAGCGCGACGGCCTGATTGCCACGCGCGACATGGCTGGCGACCGTCGCCGCGACATGCTGCGAGCGATCAATGCGCAGGACACGCAGGGTGCGGTCGGCGCCGATCTCCCGCAGCCATGCCGCCTGCTCCGCCGGGGCGAGCATCCGCGTGAGGTCCACGCGGTCGCGCATCCGTGTCTGGACGAGCAGATCAGCGCGACCGACGAGGTCCTGCGTCCGTGTGAAGCCGAGCGCGGCGGTCAGTTCCTTGATCTCCTCACCAATCGCGCCGAGGAAGCGGACGAGTTGCTGCACGGCCTCTTCGTAGACGCGCGGGACGAAGTGCGTGACGCCCTTCGCGCGCGCCTCCTCGTCGGTCTCCATCTGCGTGGCGATGCCGACGTGGCAGGTGTCAAGTTGGCAGCCCCGGCAGATCGTGCAGCCAATCGCGACCATCGGCAGCGTGCCAAAGCCGATCCGGTTCGCGCCGAGCAGCAGCATCCGCACGACATCCGCACCCGTCCGCATGCCGCCGTCCGCCCAGAGTTCGACCTGTTCCCGCAGTCCGGCGGCGACGAGCGCCCGATGCGCCTCGACCACGCCGATGTCCGACGGCAAGCCGACGTGCTTCAGCGCGTGCGTGCGAGCCGCGCCAGTCCCGCCATCGTAGCCGGAGAGGGTGATGATGTCCGCGCCACTCTTGGCGATGCCGACGGCGATGGTGCCGATGCCCGGCACGACGGGCACCTTCACCGAGACGCGCACGTTCGGATTCGCCGTCTTCAGTTCGTCTACGAGTTGCGCGAGGTCTTCAATCGAATAAATATCATGGTTATTCGAGGGCGAAATGAGGTCCACACCCGGTGTCGCGTTCCGTGCCTTCGCGACCTTTTCCGAGACTTTGGAGCCGGGCAGGTGGCCGCCTTCGCCGGGCTTGGCACCCTGCCCGATCTTGATCTCAAGCAGGTTCGAGGAGTTCGCCAGTTCCGCATTGACCCCAAAGCGGCCCGAGGCGATCTGCTGCCCGCGCCACTGCGGATACCTGCCGATCATGTCTTTGATTTCGCCGCCCTCGCCATTGAGCGAGACGATGTTCAGGCGCATCGCCGCCTCCGGATAGGCCCGGAATGCCGTCTCACCCTGCGAGCCGAACGACATGCTGCTGATGGCAATCGGATAGTCATGCCCGCCAATCCCGGCATCTACGCTGGCGGGATCAATCCCAGTTGCATCTGCGTAGGGGCGATTCGTGAATCGCCCGTCCTGTGATGGCTGGGTGTTATGGGGAAGGTGCGGATGATCCGGGGAGGGCGGTTCACGAACCGCCCCTACGGATGGAAAGCGAAAGTCGAGCAGGTGGCGCAGGCTGACGGGATTCTCCGCCTCAAGCGCCGTGACTTTCGCGCTGTAGTCGCGATATGGCTCCACGCCCGCCGCGACATTGCGCACGCTCTTCCAGACCTTCGGATAGAAGTGTGCGACGCGCGTCGGCTTCGCCTTCACGTCCCCCGCCGCGATCCGCACGCGTTCTTCGGCCACCGCCTCCAATTGCTCCCATGACAAGCCACCCGTCGCGCTGCCGCCGTAGTTCTCCGCGCCGAACATGCGAGCAACTTCGACATGCAGGCCGATGGAGGCGAAGAGGCGGCTGTATCCGCGCACTTCGTGGATGCCAATCGTGCTGATAACCTTCTCGATCCCCTTGGTGAGCGCGGCGATGAGATTGGCAAGCCCATCCGGCGAGACTGCTTCGGCGATCTCCCATTGGAGATACGGGCAAACAGCATCCGCGCCCATGCCGATTGCCAGCATGATATCGTGCAGCGTGCGGATGCCGGCGGAGCGCATAATCAGCCCGACGCCGCGTCGCAAGGCATAGCCGTCGGGGCCGCCGGAGGCGCGGCGGAGCGCCGTGTCTACCGCCGAGATTGCCAGCAGCGGATCAATCGGGCGATTGCCGTGCGTCAGTGTGCCCTCGTCGTCGAGCACGATCAATGGCGTGCCGCTGTGCGCCGCCTCGACCGCTTCTTCACCGAGGCGATGCAGCGCGACGCGGAGCGGTTCGCCCGGCCACTGCGCCATCGCGATCACGGTGGGCCGCGTATCGCCCTCGAAGGTCATGAAGTCTTCGAGTGTCCACGTCCCCATCTGGTGGGCGACGGCGCGATGCCGGTGCAGGCGGGCGTCTTCATCGCCACCGCCCGGACGCAAGCCGCCGGTGAAGAGCGGCGTAATCAGTTCGGTGCAGGGCAGTTTTCGGTCGTGATCCGCGACGCCAATCGGCGGGCGCGGGCCGAGCACGACGCGGGTCGAAAACTGCTCGATCTCGCGCTCGCGATCAATCGCGGGGTTGGTGACGACTGCGACGGACTCCTTGAAGTAATCCGCGAGGTTCTGCCGCTCCCGCGAGAGCGCGGCGAGCGGGCCGTCGTAGCCGAGCGAGCCGACGCGCTCATTGCCACTCTCGGCCATCGCCTCCGTCAACTTCAGTTCTTCGCCATCGAATGCCCATGCCGCGATCAAACGAGAGGACTGAGGATTGAGGACTGAGGACTGAGTGTCGCCACTCTTAGCCGACTGCCGACTGCCGACTGCCGACTCCTCTACCTTCGGACTCTGGCAGACGAGGAAGCGGCGGTAATCCGTGGCGCTAATGCCGCGAGCCTGCGCGCGGTTCAGCACATCGCGCAGGATGCCATCGTAGGTCTCGACCTGCGTGCCGACGCCGCGCGTGAGGATAATTGCCATCTTCTCGCCCGGCGCGAGCGGCTTCGGGTCGTCGTCCATCTCCGCGATGGGCACGACGCCTTTTTCGGAGGAGAAGACGATCCGATCCTTCGCGATGCAGAGCCAGAGCGGGCGCAAGCCGAGCGCGTCCACCGTGCCGACGAGTTCGTCCCCGGCGCGAATCGCCATCGCCGCCGGGCCTTGCGCGAACGGCCCCCATGCCTGCCGGAAGTACATCAGCACGTCCGCCATCTCATCCGGCACGCGCTTAATTTCGTTGACGATCGGCGGGAAGATCAACTCCAGCGCCTCGCGCACCGAGAGATTATAGCGATGGATCATCCCTTCCAATGTCCGGTTGACATCCTGCGAGTCGGACGCGCCGGGGACGAGCGGGATGTGCAGCATCTGCGACTCGGTGCGGAACTTCGCGATCGTGTTGATCTCGCCGTTGTGGCCGAGCAGCGAGAAGGGCTGCACGCGCTCGAAGGCGGTCGTCGTATTCGTGCTGTAGCGGTTGTGGCCGATGCTGATCGCCGAGACGAACGTGGGGTCGCGCAAGTCGGGATAGTACGCGGCGAGCGCCTGCGCCGTGCCACGCACTTTGTAGACAACCGAATCCGCGCTGAGCGAGACGGTGAGCGCGGCAGTGCGCGCCTCGATGGCGAGTTGCAGATCGAAGAGCAGTCGGTCTCGCGCCGCAGTGCCAAGGGAAGGGGTGCGGAAGGCGATCTGCCAGGTTGTCGGCTCTTCACGCCGACCGAGGCGACCGAGCGCGTCTGACACTACCGCCATCGGGCGGCTGATACAAAGGTCGCAGCCAGCCTCGCGGATCACCGCGTCCACCAATGCCATGATGTCTCCGGCATGTTCCCGGTCGGCGGGTGGCACAAAGAAGTGCCCAACCGCGAAGCGCGCGTCGCCCGCCAGAGACGGATCGTAGCCGAGCGCCGCGAGATCACGAGCCCAGAGTGTGCGCGGAATATCGGTCAGAATGCCGCAGCCATCGCCCTCGCCATCAATCTCGCCGGAGCGGTGATGCATCGTTGCGAGGGCGTGCAGGACGCGCGTCACATTCTCGCGCGTTGCGTGTCCATGTCGCTCCACCATCGCCACAAGGCCACAGGCATCGTGCTCGACGGGGCCGACGTACGCGCCGACATCAATCAATGGATCATAGGGAGCGCTAAGTGCCGAGTGCTGAGTGCTGAGCAGGTGCATGGATTGCTGACTGCCGACTGCTGACTGCCGACTGCGTGTGTCCATCTCTGTCCCTCCCGAAGATAGGCTATCGTTCGGTGCAGGGACGCGGGCTTAAACGCAAACAGCCCCCGTCCCCGCTGAGGGACGAGAGGCGGACATCGGTCCATTCTCCCGCGGTACCACCCTCGTTGCCGCGCGTCTATCCCGCGCGACCACTTCACGGCTGGAGGACGCGCAACGTGGCAGCCATCCACTGGCGGAATGCACGCGCACGCCAGAGCGGCATGCGTCCCTTTTCGTGCATCGTCGCCATCCGCTCCTGGGCTGCTTTCAGTGGATCGTGCCCCGATCCCGGCCTTCCACCGTTCGCCGGATCGCTGGCGGGGAATACCCACCTACTCATCCCACTCAACGCGGGTTGCGTCGTTGTGTGCCCGCATTCGCACGGATGTGTGAAAACGGTAACGATGTACTATCACCGATTGGTGATACGGGTCAACCCGTTCGCGTGAAGTCCGTACGTCTGCATAGCCCTGCCGTACGCTTCTTAGTCGGTTGCACAGCCAGCGAAAACAGGCACAATGACAGCGATGGAGGTCTGATTGTCTCAGAAATGTGTTGACCTCGCTGAAAATCAACCGCTGATCGCCCTGCTCGGCCCAACGGCGTCGGGCAAATCGGCGCTGGCGCTGACACTGGCCGAGACGTACGCGGGCGAGATCGTTTCGGCGGACTCGCGTTTGCTCTATCGCGGTATGGACATCGGCACCGCGAAGCCGACTGCGGATGCGCGCGCAGCGGTGCGGCATCATCTGATTGATGTCGCTGCTCCCGACGAATCATACGATCTTGCCCGCTGGAAAGCCGAAGCGACGGGCGCGATTGCCGACATTGATCGGCGCGGCCGTCTGCCCCTGCTTGTCGGCGGCACGGCACAGTGGACAACCGCACTCCTCGATGGCTGGGAACCGCCCGCCGTCGCGCCCGATTTGCCGTTCCGCGCGGCGATGGAGGCGCGCGCGCGGGATGAAGGCATCGAGCCGCTCCTGAACGAACTGAAGGCGCGTGACCCCGAAGCCGCCTCGCGCACTGGCCCGAATCTCCGCCGCATCATCCGCGCGTTGGAAGTGATCCGCGCCACCGGCCAGCCGTTCAGCACGCAGCGTCGGCGATCCGCGCAGCCGTACCGCGATCTCCGCATCGGCCTCTCGCTTCCGCGCGATGTACTGTATGCACGCATAGACACGCGCGTGGCCGCGATGATCGCCGCCGGTCTAGTGGACGAAGTGCGCGCCTTGCTGGATGCCGGATACGATTCGTCTTTGCCCGCTATGTCGGGCATCGGCTACCGTCAGGTGGTGGAATACATACGAGGGGGAATAACGTTAAAGACTCTGTGCGAGCAGATCAAGCAGGCGACACATCGCTACGCGCGCCATCAAGTGACGTGGTTGCGCCGTGACGAGACGATTGTCTGGCTCGATGCACAGGACAAACAACGATTGATTGCTGAGGCGACCGAGATGATCCGGCGCTTCCTGCTACACTAACCTAGGCTATCCCTGCGTAGGGGCGATTCGTGAATCGCCCTCGTGCAGCAGCCGGGTGCTCCGGGGAAGTCCCGGATGATCCGGGGCGGGCGATTC
>JBPCPB010000456.1:0-9536 GCA_050999735.1 Thermomicrobiales bacterium
TGCCACCCCCGATACGGCGTTGCCGCAGCGAAAACGCGACCGGAGCCTCGGTCTCTATCGCCTGCTCGACCCTGCGGTACTTGCCGATCCCTACCCACTCTATGACCGGCTCCGCACCGAGGAGCCGGTGTATTGGGATGCGGTGCTGCATGCGTGGGTGGTGACGCGCTACGCGGATGTGGTGACGGTCCTACAGCGCTGCTCCGCCGAGCGGACGCCGAGTCCGGCACATATGGTGGAGATGGGACTGGAGGCATTCGGCCCGATCGCGCAGGTGATGAAACGGCAGATGATCTTCAACGACCCACCCGCCCACACCCGGATCCGGCGTCTCGCGGCCTCCGCGTTCACGCCGCATCGGATGGACGGCCTGCGGCAGCATATCCAGGAGATCACCGACAACCTGCTGGCCGCCGTGCGAGAGAAGGGCCACATGGACGTGATCGCGGACCTTGGCGCTCCCTTACCGGGCACAGTGACCGCCGAACTGCTGGGCGTGCCGGTTGCCGACCATGAGCAACTCAAGACTTGGACGAACAGCTTCGCCGAAGTGCTCGGTAACTTGCAGCACAATCCCGACCGCACCCCACAAGCCCTCCAGACGCTCGAGGAGATGACGACGTATTTCCGCGAGAAAATGCATGCCTGCCCGCACAGCCTCAAGGATGGCCTCGTCACCGGACTGATGGCGGCTGAGGAAAAGGGCGACAAGCTGAGCGAGGACGACGTTATCGCGAACAGCATCCTGACAATGGCCGGTGGGCAGGAAACGACGACCAATCTGATCGGCAATGGCCTGCTGGCGCTGCTGCGCAACCCGGACCAGCTGCGCATGTTGCGGGAAGACCCCACGCTGATTCCCACCGCCATCGAGGAGTTGCTGCGCTTCGAAAGCCCAATCCAGTACACGGCGCGCCTCGCCCCGGACGACATGGTGATCGGCGGGCAGACGATCCGCAAGCGACAGGCCGTCATGGCGGTGATCGGCGCCGCGAACCGCGACCCGGAGCGATTCTCCGACCCCGATCACCTCGACATCCACCGCGCGGAGAACCGGCATCTCGCGTTCGGCTGGGCGGCACACTTCTGTTTCGGCGCGCCGCTGGCGCGTATCGAGGGGCAAATCGCGTTCGAGGCGCTGCTGAAGCTGCCGAATCTGGCGTTGGCGCCCGCTCCCCTTGTCTGGCAAGACAATCACGGCTTCCGTGGGCTGAAGGGACTCCATGTCACCTTCGGCGATGCCCGTCTCAGGAGTGAATCATGACGGTCAACGCTCCTCGTCTCTCGGAGGCGAAGGCCGCGCTCCTCGAAAAATATCTCCGTGGCGAGGTGTCGCACGGCGCTACGGCCCGGCATGGCATCCCGCGCCGACCGGCAGGGGGGCGTGTGCCGCTCTCCTTCGGGCAGCAGCAGATCTGGCTCCTCGGCCAGATGATGCCCGACCGTCCCGTCTATAACGAGTGCGTCACCATCCGCATGATCGGCCCGCTCGACGTGGCCGCGCTGGAGCGTGGTTTCAACGAGATCGTCCGGCGCCACGAGCCGTGGCGGACGACCTTCGCGATCGTGGACGGCGAGCCGAGTCAGGTGATCCACCCCCCGCCCACTATTGCGCTGCCCGTCATCCACCTCGAGGGGCTGCCCGAAGAGCAGCGCGAGCCGGAAGCCCTGCGTCTCGCGACCGAGGACGCGCGCGTGCCCTTCGATCTCGCGACGGGACCGCTACTTCGCACCCGCCTTATCAAGATGGATGAGAGCGAGCACCGGCTCTATCTGACGCTGCATCACATCATCTTCGATGGCGTCTCCATCTACGACGTGCTCCTGCCCGAACTCGCCGCCCTCCACGGCGCATTCTCCGCTGGCAAACCCTCGCCCCTTCCGGAGCCTGCCATTCAGTATGCGGACTACGCACACTGGCAGCGGCAACGGATTCAGGAAGACTACCTCGCGGCGCACATGCCGTATTGGCGGCAACTGCTCGGTGACCTGCCGATGCTCCAACTGCCGACCGATCATCCCCGGCCGGCGGCGCAGACGTTCCGGGGCGCGCTGCAACGGATTGCCCTGCCGAGGACGCTCGTTGATGCGTTGAAGGAAACGAGCCGCCGCGAGGGCGTCACGCTCTACATGACCCTGGTCTCCACGCTCGTCACTCTGCTCCACCGCTACGCGGGGCAGGATGACATCGTCATCGGCACGGTCACCGGCAGCCGCGACCGGCCGGAGATCGAGAAGCTGATGGGTTTCTTCCTTAACACGCTCGTGCTACGCACCGATTTCTCGGACGACCCGCCATTCCGCGAACTGCTCCAGCGTGTCCGGCGCGCGACGCTCGACGCGCAGGCGCACAAGGACGTACCGTTCGAACGCGTCGTGCAGGACCTGCACCCGCAACGGAATTCCGCCCAGAACCCGCTCTTCCAAGTGCTCTTTACCTTCGAGCCGCCGCTCGCGCCACTCGACGTATCATGGTCCATGAGCCAGTTGGATATTGATGTCGGCACGGCGAAATTCGATCTTTCCGTCGAACTCGACGACCGGCCCGAGGGCATTATCGGCCGCTTCGAATACAACACGGATCTGTTCGAGGAAGCCACGATTGCCCGCATGGTCGGCCATTTCCAGGTGCTCCTGGAGGGGATTGTCGCCGACCCATCGCGGCGCGTCTCGGCATTGCCGCTGCTGACGGAGCCCGAGCGACATTGGATGCTGGTCGAATGGAACGCCACCGAGGCCGACTACCCGCGCGAGCAGTGCTTCCCTGTGTTGTTCGAGGAGCAAGTCGCGAAGACGCCCGACGCCATCGCCGCCGTCTTCGCGGGCGAGCGGATCACCTATCGCGCGCTCAGCCAGCGCGCCAACCAACTCGCGCACCATCTCCAAGCGCGTGGCGTCGGGCCGGGCGCGTTGGTCGGTATCTGCGTCGAGCGCTCGCTGGCGATGCTGGTGGGGCTACTCGCGACACTGAAGGCGGGCGGAGCCTATCTCCCTCTCGACCCGGCATACCCCCGCGAGCGCCTCGCTTTCATGCTCGAGGATGCACAGGTGCGCGTTTTGCTTACCGAAGAGCGCCTCGCCCCGCAGTTGCCTGCGGGCAACGCCGCGGTGGTCTGCATTGATCGCGACGCGGATGCGATCGCCCGGCACCCGATCGAGGCTTCCACCGCGACTGCCACGGCGGAGACCCTGGCATACGTGCTCTACACGTCCGGCTCCACGGGCAAGCCGAAGGGGGTGATGATCCCTCACCGGGCGCTGATCAATTTCCTCTGTGCGATGCGCGATCAACTCAGCGTCACGGAGCGTGACGTGATGCTGGCCGCGACTTCTTTGTCGTTCGATATCGCTGGCCTCGAATTGTATTTGCCGCTACTGGTCGGCGCACGCGTCGTCATCGTGCCGCGCGATGTGGCGAAGCACGGGCGGCGTCTCGCGGCGCTCGTCAAGACTTCCGGCGCGACCGTCATGCAGGCCACGCCGACGACGTGGCGGATGCTTTTCGAGGCGGGGTGGCAGGGCGATCCGCGCCTGCACATCCTCTGCGGTGGCGAGGCGCTGCCACAGAATCTCGCGCGGCAACTGCTCGGGGCCGGGCGACGCTTGACCAATCTCTACGGCCCAACGGAGACCACCATCTGGTCCACGCTCCACGAGGTGGAGCATGCGGAAACACCCGTCCCGCTCGGTCACCCCATCGCAAACACGCAGGTGTACATCCTCGACCGCTACCGGCAGCCCGTCCCGGTCGGCGTGCCGGGCGAGTTGTATATCGGCGGCGATGGCCTGGCGCGTGGCTACCTGAACCGGCCTGAGTTGACGGCCGAGCGCTTCCTTCCGAATCCCTTCTCCACGTCGCCGTCCGCCCGTATGTACGCGACCGGTGATCTGGCTCGCTACCTGCCCGATGGGGCAGTCGAGTATCTTGGTCGGATCGACCATCAGGTCAAATTGCGCGGTTTCCGCATCGAATTGGGCGAGATCGAGACCCTGCTCGAACGCCATCACGGTGTGCGCCATGCGGTCGTGATCGCACGAGAGGATGTGCCGGGAAGCGAGACACTGGCGGCGTACGTCGTTCCGGAGCAGGGGGCGGCCCCGACTGCCAGCAAGCTTCGCCAGTCTCTGGCCGCGCAACTCCCGGACTACATGGTCCCCTCGGCATTCGTCATGCTGGACGCGTTGCCGATGACCCCGAACAGGAAGGTGGATCGCCACGCACTGCCCGCTCCCCGTTCCGTGAGCGGCGATCGGGGCATGTCGTTCGTCCACCCAGAGGGGCTGCTCCAGCTCCAAATGGCCCGTATTTGGGAGGAAGTCCTCGATGTGCGGCCTGTTGGCATCACGGATGATTTCTTCGAGTTGGGCGGCACCTCACTTCTCGCCGCTCGGCTCGTTGACCGGATTCTGGATGTCTGTGGTCAGACTCTGCCCCTCGCCACCTTCTTTTCGGGTGCGACCATCGAACGTCTGGAAGAGGCGCTGCTGAAGCGGACAGGCGAAGAACCTCATTCCCCCGTAGCGCGTGTCCAGGAAGGCAACGGCAAACAGCCCTTCTTCTTCCTCTGCGGCGATCTTCGGGATGGCGGCGTCTACTGCGTGAAGCTGGCGCGTGCGCTCGATTCAGACCGACCGTTCTACGCGATTCACCCCAGCGGAACTGATGGGAAGCCGATACCGTACACGCTTGAGGCGATTGCGGCCGATCATGTCGAAGCGCTCCGCGCCGTTCAACCCGAAGGCCCGTATCTGCTCGGCGGTTTTTGCGACGGAGCGTCCGTCGCCTTTGAAATGGCCCAGCAACTTCAGGCGCAGGGGGAGCGCGTCAATGCACTCGCCCTGATCGAGCAAGGCGTTGCCTACGCCGAAACCCGAATAGCCCGCACCATCATTGGCCGCCTCGGCGATCTGATCAGACTTGATCCCGAGAAACAGGTGCGGCTCTTCCTCCACCTGCGCAGGGCGTATATGGAGAAATCACTGCGTTTGCTCCTGCCCGACCGAATCAGGACGGGCGGGCGTGCCGATTCCCCCCTGACGAAGCGCCTGGCAGGGCTGGGCCGCGTCTTTCCCTCCGGGTTTCGGCGTGTACAACCCTCCTGCGTGTTGCGAGATGATGATCCAGGAACCATTCGCGCCCGCACGACCTTCGATCTGGAGTGCCGATACATGTGGGCAATTACCGGGTATGCGCCGCGACGGTATCGTGGAAGAGCGGCGCAGTTCTGGGCGAGAGATGAGCATGGGAAGTCCCTGAACGATCTGTCAAAGAGATGGCAAGTGATTATTGACGACCTCGGCGTGTACTCCACACCCGGCACCCATTTCTCAGCAATCACCACGCATGTCGAAGCGCTGGCGGAGCAGTTGAGAGCGTGGCTGAACGCCGGCGAGGACGTGCGGGCTAGTCAGAGCACAACGGACAATGGATAAAGATTGCGATTGCGATCACATATGGGGCGTACCGCCAACCGTTCCTGTCCTGGACGACGATGCAGTCCAGGTCTGGCGCGCCTTCCTCGACGTCGCACCGGAGCGTGTGGCGGCATTGCACCGCACTCTCGCCGTGGACGAGCGGGCGCGGGCGGAGCGATTTCGCTTCCCCATTGATCACGCACGCTTCATCGTCGCCCGGGGGCTGCTCCGGGCGATCATTGCGCGCTATCTCGATCGGGAGCCGGGCGCGATCACGTTCCAATACAGCACGTCCGGCAAGCCGTCGTTGCGGGATGAGGCCAGTAGCGGTCTCCGCTTCAATGTCTCCCATGCGGACGATATCGCCTTGTATGCGGTCACCCATTTCCGTGCGGTTGGCGTGGACATCGAGGGTATCCGAGCGGATATGGCAAGCGAGCGGATCGCCGAGCGTTTTTTCTCGCCGCGCGAGGTCGCCACGCTCCGTGCACTCCATCCGGATCTCCAACGCGACGCATTCTTCAGATGCTGGACCCGCAAAGAAGCCTACGTCAAGGCGCGGGGCACGGGCATCACCGCCGCGCTGGACCAGTTCGACGTTTCTCTCGCGCCGGGCGAGCCGGCGATGATCCTGGAGAGTCGGGAAGCAGGCGCGGCACGCCATCGGTGGTCGCTCCATCATCTCACACCCGGCCCCGGCTATGTTGGCGCTGTTGCCCGGGAGAGTGAGAGCGACACGTTAACCTGCTGGCAGTGGCAGGAGCCGTCTGATCGCCACCAGGGAGATATGTGTGATGAGCAGGGGCCTAGTGGTCGTAGACCGCTAGAACCGGCGGAGACACGGCGGCAGCGATGCAATGTTTCCGATTTGTCATGGAATACCGACCCGATACTCGCCTCGCCGTCATGCCACACGCCGTTAATAGGTGCGTGTCATGGTAACGATGCGTTCGGACGTCGGCAGTGACCGTCGGGGAGATTGGTCAAATGCGGTTGGAAAAAGAGCGGGACCCAGCAATGCAGACAGAACGGGCTGACCATCAGATGCGTATCGTTTCGGATCTCAGCATCGCCTCGTCCACGAGCACGATCAACAGCACGGTTGCGTTGCGTGAGGACACATGGCTCTCGCTGTTGGAAGCGGGGCGGTACGAGCGTCCCGCACGGCTGATGTACTGCTTCATCTTCAAACGCTGGCTCGATCTCCTGATCGCATCGCTCCTGATCGTCATCCTCGCACCGGCTCTGCTGCTCATTGCCGGTATCATCTGGCTCGATGTGCGTGGCTCGATCATCTATCACCAGCGCCGGATCGGGCGATATGGCAGCACCTTCACGATGTACAAATTCCGCACGATGACCCCCGATCGCCGCCAAACCACGCAGTCATATTCTGGCCCGGAGCGGCGAAAGGCGCACAAGACGGCATCCGATCCACGCGTGACGCGGACGGGGAAGTTTATGCGGCGGACAAGCATTGACGAATTGCCGCAGCTCTTCAATGTGTTACGCGGCGAGATGAGCCTCGTTGGCCCACGCCCGGAGTTGCCGGAAGTGGTCAGCAGGTATGAGCCATGGCAGCATCAGCGACACCTCGTTCTTCCGGGCATCACCGGGTGGTGGCAAACACACGGGCGCAGCGATCTGATGATGCACGAGCATACGGAGCTTGATATCTACTATGTTCAGAACATCTCGTTTCTCCTGGACGTTCGCATCCTTCTCGGTACAGTGCGCGCGCTTGCGTCCCGGACGGGAGCGTTCTAGGCCGCTCTGGCATATGCGGCCAAGCGAGAAGCAGCGCGCGTCGCATCGCACCGGCACGGACTTGCTATCCAGCAAATCCAGCGCGTCAAGCGAACCATGGAGCACGTCTCACAGAGAGGTCCCACACTCATGGTCACGATGAATCGTCCTGCGGTTGAAAATGCGTCGGCCCTGGAAAGCGAAATGGATGACGCGACTTCGGCGGATCCGGTTAATTACATTGCTCCGCTCAAGCGGCGCTGGTGGCTTCTGATTATCATTCCCGTTTTGCTCGCACTGATCGCATACGAGATTGCATCGCTGCGTGCGCCATCCTATGACTCGACGGCGACGCTGCTCGTCAGTCCGGTGGCGGGTTTAACGGGCACGCCCGCCGACGATATCACGGCGGCAACGCTGCTCACGAAAACCTACAGTGGGTTCGCCACCTCTCCCGCCATTCTCCAGCGTGTCGCGAGCGATCTCAAACTGCCGGAAACAACGACTCAACTCGAATCGCTCGTCACGGCAACCGCTGACCCATCATCGCAGGTCATCCGGATTTCTACGAAATATAACTCCGCGCAGGGTGCCGCCAACGTAACGAACGCCGTCGCGGATCGTTTCATCGCCTTTCTTGCCGAGCTTCCGAAGGCGGGAGGCAGCCAGGGCAGCCAAGCGCTCCGCGACAGCATTGATAAAGCGCGTACCGATAGAGACAATGTCTCCGCGCAGCTCGCTTCGCTGCGCTCCGCATCTACCATACCAACACCCGAAGAGAATGCGCAGATCGCGAGCCTCGACTCGCTCCTTCAACAGTACCAGAGTACGTACACTGGTCTGCTTGATTTGCAGCAACGCCTGAACCTCAACCAATTGACATCCCAGAATACTGTCAGTATCGCCGTCCGCGCGATCCCTCCTCAGCATCCCACCGGCTCATTCCAATTGCTCGCGACCGCAGCCGCTTTCCTGGCGGGATTCGGCGCGACGGTCGTCGGCATTGTATTGGCCGATCAGGCAAGCCCGCGCGTGCGGTCACGGAAAGATGTGTGGCGTGTCGTAGATCTCCCAATCCTTGTCACCGTCCCGCGGACCGGCAGTAAAGGCACCATCGAGGTGATGCACGAGCCGCGATCCGCGATGAGCGAGGCGATCTATGCGCTTCAAACACGGCTCTGGATCGAGGCGAGGGGAAATGCGGCGGCGACGGTCACGATTACCAGCGCCGGCGCCGAGGAAGGCGCATCGGTCATTGCCGCCAACCTTGCGACCGCGTTCGCTCAGGCGGGGAAGCGCGTCATCCTGATAGACGGCAATCTGCGCGCCCCGTCGCTATGGAAGTTGTTCAAGAAAGACGCGAAGCATCCGGGCCTCGCGGAACTTGTCGCTGTCCCGATGTTGGAGCCGCGTGATGCGCTCACGAACGGGCCGGTTTCCGGTCTGCAACTCCTGCTCGCCGGGCCGGTCTCAGTGATTCCTACGGAACGCCTGACGAGCGAGCGGATCGAGAAGATCCTCGCCGATCTGCGGGCGCGCGCCGATCTGGTCATCATTGATGCGCCGCCCCCGCTCGTCGACTCAAATACCTTGCTCTTCGCGGTACATGCGGATCATGCCATCGTCGTTGCACGCGCCGACCGCACGCGCAATGACGCACTCCGCATGACCGTCGCGAGTATCCGTGCGGTTCGCGCCTCCCTGCTTGGACTCGTCCTGTATGACGTTGATCGGGACGGTGCTTCGGCGTGAGCACAACAGCGATCCCTTTCGGGTCCCCTTGCCGCGCCTTGTATACGCCGATTGCGGCGGAAAGCCACGATGCAGATGGCGATTGAGATAGAGCAGCGCATACGTGAGCGACACCTGAGGAGATTCCGCCTCGGCAGTCTCCTGAATAAAAGCATCTGGGGCCTCTGCGATCAGGCGTCCATCTCCGCGAGCAATTTCATCACGACCGTCATCCTCGCGCGCCACCTCAGCCCGACCAACTACGGGGCCTTCGCGCTCCTCTATGCGGCGGTCTTCTTCACGATCTCTTTGCAGACCACGCTGGTATCCCGGCCACACAACGTCCTCGGCGTCACACGACAGGGCACGGAGTATCGCCGCTACACGACGGTCACGGCGATCAGTCAGATTTGTTTCACGGCGATGTTCGCTTGCGTCACATTGGCAGCGGCGGTTGTCGCTCATTCCGCCGCTTGGGGGATTGCCCCGCTGCTCTTCATCCTCGTACCGGCGGTTGCCGCATGGCAATTGCAAGAGTTTCTACGCCGTGTCCTGTATACCGAGGGACGGCTGCGCGCTGCCTTCGCCAATGATCTGATCAGTTATGGTGGACAGGCAGCGGGCATCGTCGTGCTGGGACGTTT
>JBPCPB010000508.1:0-11838 GCA_050999735.1 Thermomicrobiales bacterium
GCAAGCCCGGCTCGCCCGCCGGGACGAGGCCGAACGACTCCTCCAATCGCGCGACCAGCCCGCCGATAATGTCCACGAAGGGAACGCCGCGCCGCGCGCTCTCTTCCTCGACGGCGCGGCGTAGTTCGGGGACGACGAGCGTAAAGACGATGATGCCATGCGTCTCCGCCGCCTCATTGATGACGTTGCGCGCCTGCTCGATCGTGCGGACGAGCGGGCGGCGGCGGACATCGAAGATCGCGCCGAAAAACTGCCCGGCGGCGGCCGAGACGACGGTCTCCGCCGTCAGCCCGGTGCCATCCGAAACGACGTAAATCGGTTGGGGTGTCCGCTCAGTTGGTGGAACGCGCGCCGCGTTCGTTGCCGTCTCCATCATGTCCACAGGATGCCATAGCCAGTGCCCCGCCGTCCACTTTTTGCCCGCTCCAATGGTGGCCGACGTGCTCCTATTTCAAGATCTTGTTGGTGAACCGGAAACCCCTTTGCATCTTCTTACGCGCCAGACGCGCTTCTCGTGCGTTTGACGTAGAGTTACGCTTCGTTGTGGTTGCTGCATCGGGGTACTCTAGTAAGAACAAGCGGAAAGCGTCGCTCACGATCTTTTGCATCGCTTTCGCGTTCGTCATTCGTTTGCGGTAGTACTTCAGTCGTCGGGGATTGCGTGCAGCAACATCGCTCGCAGCTGCGATTTGTTCAGCGCAGCAAGCGATTTCCGTGTCTTTATAGTTGAGCCATCTATCTACGTGGTCGTAGAGATCACGGTCGGTACTCCTCTTGATTGAGATACTGCCGACATAAACGCATTTACGAAATGCCCCCTGCCTCCCTGAGATGCTCCCATACCCATCAGGATCGTCACTCGCTGCACCAAATCGGAGCGAAAGCGGCACGGCAAGTTCGCCAACCACGATGAAATACGACGACGAATCTACGACGCGTCCGCTCTTGCGAGAGAATGCCTCTTTATGCAATCGAAAGGGACCATAGTTCTTTACAACAGGTCCGATCACCAAGTATTGAGCCCCCAAGATTCGCACGGTAGCTACGGCGGTGAGAAAGGCTTCCTTGATTCCTTCACCGGATAAGCCGATCCTGACAACCCTCGCGAAGAGAAGGACATCCTTAACCCTTGGCATAACGGCACTCAATCCAATTTGCCGACATGCACGCGCTCCATCCCTGCATAGATATTGAACCGCTCACCGCGCAGAAAGCCGATCAGGGTCATGCCGAACTCGGCGGCGAGGGAGACGGCGAGGCTGCTGGGGGCGGAAATGGCACAGATGATCGGGATGCCTGCGGCGAGCGCCTTCTGCACCAGTTCAAAACTAACGCGACCGCTGACGAGAATGATGTGGTCATGGAGTGGCACTTCGCTGTCGAGCAGCGCCCCGCCGATCAGTTTGTCCAGCGCATTATGCCGCCCGACATCCTCGCGGACGGCAAGGAGATTTCCCTCGCTGTCGAACAACCCCGCCGCATGCAATCCGCCTGTCACGTCGAACAGCCCCTGCCCGGCGCGCAGTCGGTCGGGGAGGCTCGTAATGAGGGTGGCAGAAACCGCTGGGCCGGGCGGTACGGCGATCTGTCCGCGCAGGTGAAGGGCGTCGAGGCTCGCTTTGCCGCAAACGCCGCACGCGCTCGTCGTCATGAAATGGCGTTCGAGGGCGGCGAGGTCGGGCAACGTACCGGCGCGCAGTTCGACATTGACGATGTTGTACCGCTGCGCGGCGTGGATTTCGGGATCAACGCAGTAGGTGATGCGCCGGATTTCCTCGCGCCGCGTGATGATCCCTTCAGCGAAGAGGAATCCCGCCGCCAGTGCGAAGTCCGCGCCCGGCGTGCGCATCGTCACCGCGACGATGCGGCGCTCGCCCCCAGCCAGCACGCGGATTTCCAGCGGCTCCTCGGTCGCCAGGTGATCGGCGTGCGGACGCGTCTGTTCGCCGTCAACTGTCCAGACTCGGACGCGCGTCTTGCTCGTGCGCGGTGTGTGACCGTTCATGTGACGGGTCGTGCGACGACTGACTGCAACATTCGCGCCTTCCTGATTCCGGAATCCTTGTTTCCGGTGTGAACGCTCATGGTATGGTACGCTGAACGCCTTATCAAGCGAATTTACCGAGCGCTCGATGCACAGCGGGGCGGGCTTCGGCCCGCTGACGCTTCCAACCGCAAAGGAGAGGCCACGATGGCAGCAACGCGCATGACGATGACCGACGATCCGAGCCGCAGCGACCGCGGATTTCTCGATGAACGCATCAATGAATACAACGTCGCCGCAACGAATATCCACGACGGCCGGATGCTGTATCTGACCATCCGCGACGAGCGGGATGCGATGATTGCCGGCCTTTCCGGCTGGACATGGGGCGGGTGCGCGGCGGTCGAATCCGTCTGGGTGCGCGAAGATTGGCGCGGCAAAGGGTTGGGCACGCAATTGCTCACCGCTGCTGAAAGCGAAGCGATCGGGCGCGGCTGCGTGCAGATCGTTCTCGATACACACAGTTTCCGGCCCCGGACTTCTATAAGAGGCATGGCTACGAAATCTACGGCGTCGTGGACGGCTACCCGCGCGGCTTCGCGCATATTCATCTGAAGAAGCAGTTGCAGTGACATCTACCGTAAAACCCAGGAATCATACATGATTATTGCTGTGCTGGATTGACGCGACGCGGCAGTGGACTATGATATGAATGCACGGATACGAAGGACACCGCACCGGCAGGGGAGCAATGATGAGCACGGCAATCGAGCGCTATCAGTTTACCGTTGCTGACTACGAACGCATGGGAGAGATGGGCATCCTGACTGAAGACGATCATGTTGAATTAGTTGCGGGGGAGATTGTCAGGATGAGTCCCATCGGTCGCCGGCACGTTCAGGCCGTCAATCGTCTCGGCCACCTGCTTTACGCGGTCGTTGGCGATGATCTCACCGTCAGTATTCAGAATCCGATCCAGCTTGGCATACGCGACGAGCCGCAGCCTGATCTTGCTCTCCTCCGTGGCACGGGGAAAGGTCTCGCGGACGCTCCGGCGGTCCTGCTCGTCATCGAAGTTGCTGATTCATCGCGGGAATATGATCGCGCGACGAAATTGCCGCGCTATGCGGCAGCGGGTATCCCGGAGGCGTGGCTCGTGGATCTCGTCAACGATGTGATCGAGCGCTACTCCGAGCCGCGCAATCGGCACTATCGTGTTGCAATGTTTGCTCATCTGGGCGAATCGCTCACCTCAACGGTGATTCCGGCACTGACTATTTCGGCTGATTCCGTGCTCGGTCCAGATGAGGCTGAGTCGTAGACGCGCCCGGAAAACCACGAATCTATTTCGGCTGAACGTAATAGGTCATGCTCTGGATGGCGGCGACGGGGTCCACATCGCGCACCCAGACGCCCTCGCGGACGCGGAGGATGACCGGGGCGTAATTGAGGATCGCCCGCACGCCGCCCGCAACGAGCAGGTCGGTCGTCTCCTGCGCGCCCTGCGCCGGGACGGCGACGATGCCGACGCGGATTTTCTTCTCGCGCACCGTCTGGGTAATCTCCGCCGGTGTCTGCACGATCAGGTCGTCCATGCCGACGGGTTGGCCGATTTTGTCCGGGGCGCTATCGAAGACGGCGGCGATGCAAAGGTTACTGTCCTCCCAGCCGCGATAGTGGACGACGGCCTGCCCTAAAAGCCCGAAGCCACAGAGCGCGACCTGCCATTCGGTGTTGATTCGCAGAATTGCCGCGATTTCCCGGAGCAGATGCTGGATGTCGTATCCCTTGCCTTGCTTACCAAATTTGCCGAAATTGGAGAGGTCGCGACGGATTTGCGCGGCGGTCACGCCGATGCGCTCAGCAAGGTCGCTCGACGAGACCGAAGTCAGTCCCTCGTCGAGGAAGCGTTGTAAGGTGCGGTGATAGATCGGCAGACGACGAACGACAATATCGGGGATGTCCGGTTCAAGTGCGGGTTTTGGCACGCTTTTCCCCATGCGTGAGACGATCATCCACCGCTTTCCTTCCCCAACCGCTTTGTCACGGGCGGTGACTCATATCCTCGACGTGGTCGGGCAGGTCTTTCGGCGCGTTGCTCGCCCCCATGCCGCTCGTCACCGCCTTGCTGACAAAGAGGATCAGGATAGCGGCGAGCGCGACGATCAACCCAAGCATCACCTGCCGCGCGAACGTCATGATAATCGCCATCAGGAGAAGCGTCCCGGCGATCACGAGCAGCCACTTCTGCGCCTTGTTTTGTGTGTTGAAATCTGGCATGTCGTCCCGCCTTATTTCGATTCTGATAGAACCGAGCAGCGCGCCCGGTGATGAGGATAGTGTACCGCAAAACCTAACCCCCCGGCTCCCTTCCGTCCCTCGGCGTGGGAAGGGGGTGTCTCATCGCAATACCGAGGCGTTCCTTGTAACGTCCCGATCTCGCGGAGGCCCGCTTCCCCTTCCTCGCGGGAAGGGGGTCAGGGGGTTAGGTCGTCTCCGCTGCCTGCTCGTACTGCTTGACAGTGCGGAGCGAGAGGTGCTGGCTGAACCAGTAATACATCCCCCAGAGAGTGATCGGGAAATAGAGCGCGGCGTGGAGGACGAGGGCGAAGGCGCCGGTCGTCTCGACGGGCAGCCGGAGAATCTGTTGGATGACGAGCAGCGTGCCCGCCTCGAAGGGGCCGATATAGCCTGGTGATGAGGGAACGAGCGTAAAGAGGTTTGCGACCCCCGTCGTCAGCATCGCCCCGGCCGGATTGAGCGCGAGACCGAATCCGCGGGCGACGAGCGCGTACATCGTCGCTTCCGCCGCCCATGCAGCGATTGAGGAGAGCGCGACAAGCCCCGAATCGCCCGCGCGCCGCAGGCTGCCGAGGCCCGCGACAAACTCGATAATCAGCGCTTCGATCCGGACCGTGATCGCCTGGGGCAACCGCGCGAAGAGTGGCCGCAGGAGCCGCACGCGCCACGCGCTGGAGAAAGCAATGAAGAAGAAGAAGGCCAACCCGCCGAGGAAGAGCAACGCCGCGACGATTACCAGTTGCCGCACGCGGGCGTTGATATCAATAAAGAGCGCCGCGAAGACGATAAAGGTAAGCATTGTCAGGCCGTCGAAGACGCGCTCGACGACGATCGTCGCCAACGTCGCACTCCGGCTCACCTTCTCGCGCTCGCTGAGGACGTAGGTGCGCACGAGTTCGCCAGCGCGCAAAGGGAGAACGTTGTTCGCCATGTAGCCGATCACGATCACCGGCCAGAGGCGGCGCATGGGGATATCCCGCGTCGAGCGGAGGAGAATATGCCAGCGATAGGTACGGATGACGACGCCGGCGAAGTAGCAAACGATCGCCGGGATGAGCCAGGCATAGGAGGCTTCCCGCATCGCCTTCCAGAGCGCGCCGAAGTCTTGCCCGCGGAGCGCGAGATAGAGGAAGAGGACGCTGATGGCGATACCGATCCAGAACTTCAGCGAAAACGCGCCCGAACGGCGCGACGGGTCATCCGGCGCGGGTGCGGGCGTGGCCCGTCGGGGGAAGATGCGATCCTGGGTGAGGGTCACGTGAGGCTCACTTTCACCACACTATTTGTTTCATCATTGACGACAATCGCCGTCGCGCCATCCGCTGTGACGGCAGCGGCGACCGGCTTGCGAAGATCGCCCGGATTGCCGGCGATACTACGGACGGTCTGGCCCTGCGTTGTCATCTCGATCAGCCGGTTGCCGGTCGGAGAAGGAATCAGCAGGTTGCCATTTTTCAGGAAGATCGGGTATGCCTCCAGACCGCGCACCGTGCTCCAATCCGCGACCGGAACGGCTGACTGGTACTGCCCGTCGGCGCTGAACAGGAGGATGCGCGCATTATTCGTGTCCGCGACGGCGATCGTGCCGTCCGCGCGGGCGGCGATGCCAACGGGGTTATCCATTTGCCCATCGCCCGTGCCGAGGGAACCGAAGGTGCGGACAAATTTGCCGGTTTGATCGAAGACGAGGACGCGGCTGTTGCCGGTATCCGTGATGTACAAGAGACCGTTCGGGCCGATAGCGATGCCGCGCGGGCCGTAGAAGTCGCTCGTGTGCTGCGCGAGGCCAGTCGGGTCTTCCTGCCCGTTGAAATACTTGCCCCATTGCCGCAATGGCTTGCCGTCGCTCGTGAAGGCGGCGATGCGGTAATTCCAGGTGTCCGCGACATAGATCGTCCCGTCCGGCGCGATGGCAAGGCCGGTCGGGCCGAAGGCGTAGCCGTTGATCTGACCGAACTTGTCTGGCCCGGTGCCGATGCCGCCCCACTGCCGCAGGAATGTGCCGTCCGGCTGAAACTGCTGCATGCGGTAATTCAGCTGGTCAACAATCGTGATCGTGCTGTCCGGCCCGATGGCGATGCCACGCGGCGCGGAAAACTGCCCACCCGCTTTGCCCTTCCCCGCACGGTCGAAGAGATTACTTGGGTTCACCTGCGCGCTACTTGGGCTGGGTGCGGTGAAATAGACCTTGTCCGCAGCCTCCTTATTGAGATAGGCCGTCAGATACCCGATGGTCGGTGGGTCGGGCGTCTCGCGGGCAACGAAATAGCGCAGCCAGTCGCCCCATGTGGCGGGCTTGAAGAGTGCGGCAGAGCGAACCGCCGTACTCCTCGTTCGGTAGGTATCGGGAAAGGAGACGGTCACCGGATACTGCTGACTCACATATCCCGGAAACGTTGGTGTCACCTGGTTTTCCATCGTACTCGGTACGATGACGAGCCGGGGCGTCGGCGTGCCGCTCTGGCTGGTCGGCGGTTGATTGGCGATCTCCTGCGCGCTGCCAACGGTGAAATTCGGGAAGTCCCGGAAGTACCACCGGAAGGGCCACGCCAGGGAGTTCTCCGCTGCAATCGCAAGGGCGTTGCCACCGGCGATATTATTGCGGTCGCCTGTCGCCGGATCGAGCGTGCGGTCGTTGCGCGTCAGATCAATCGAAATGCGTTTCACTCGCTCGACAAAGGGCGTCACACTCGCCGCCGTTCCATCGGCGAGCAGTTCGTGGCCGTCCGCCGGATGGCTGAACGTCGCACCGCTCATCGCGCGGATCGCCATCATGCCGGAGAGTGCCAGCAAGGTCGCGAGGAGCGCCGTACTGGCGCGGAACCTCCCTTGCGCGTTGATCAGCGTCATTGTCGCGTAGCCGGCGGCGAGGATTAGGGCAATAACGACGAGGATCGTCGCGATCCACGCCACCGAGCGACTGACGTCCAATAACTGACGGATGAACTGCACGATAGCGAGGGCGAAAATACATGCTGCCACACCAAGCATCCAGCCGCGCTCGCGCCAGAACCAGCCGCCGCGCAGCCGCTCCGCCGCCCACTCGATCGCCGTCCCGCCGATCAGCGCGAGGGCGAGCAGGATCATCGCCGCGTTCTCCGGCGCTTTGCCGCCACTCAGCGAGAAGAGAACGAGCGCCACTAACTGCCAGGTGAGCGGCAGTGTCATCGCCAGCGGTCGCGGCGCGGCGGTGCGCGCGATCAGCACGATGCCGATGATCGCCGCGACGCCGATAAATGGCTCGTAGACGAAAGCGATCAGTAAATAGTAGTACCACGGCTGGTTGCGCGTGGTGGCGAAGAGATCGTCCCACCAGTGGCCAAACACTGAGCCAAGCGTGCGCGGCAGGTGAACGACATCGGTGAAGAAGAGGCTGCACGCCGCAAGCAGCAGCAATCCGACGAGCGCGACGACGCTCCAGAGAATGCGCCGATCCACCTGCCGGAGGTGCGCGCCGATGCCGCGAAGCGCACCGTGCCGCTCGCCGGTTTGCGGGTCGGGCCGGTCGAGGAGGGCGAGAATCGCCAGCGCGAAGGCGAAGGCAACGAGCATCGTCAGACCGGACGGCCCGGAGCCGATCAGAAAGGCGATCGCGACCCCCGCGACCGCGAGTGTGCCGGTCGTCGCGCGCTCGTCCGCGAGGCGCAGGACGCAGAGAAAGAGTGCGAAGGCGGCGAGCACGATCCACGGGATGCTGGAGACGTGTCGGGACCCGTAGACAAAGGTGGGGGAGAGCGCGAGCATCGCCGCGACGCCGAGCGCGCCCCAGCGCCCGAACCAGGGCCGGAGCCACCAACAGATGGGTACAATCGCGATGCCGGCAAGGGCGGGGCCGAGCCGCGCAATCGCGTCCCGCGCGCCAAAGAGAAAGAAAAAAACGGCGTTAATCAGAAAGGGAAATGGCCCCCAGAGCGCGCCGTCCACTCGCGCGCTCTGACCGTCCACGAACTGCCACGCGGCGTAGGCGCGTTGCGCTTCCGCCGCGCCGAAGGCATTGTTCGTCAGCGACGCGACACGGACGAGCAGCGCGCTCAGGATCACGACGGCCCAGAGAATGGATTCGAGCGTCGGGCGGGGGAGCGCGAAACCGCTCTCCAGGAGCGGCGCGGTATCCGGTACCGCGACCATCATCTCCGCCGCGTGCTGCATTGCTTCCAGTGGTACGCCGTCCGGGTGGATCGGCGTATCGCCGCGATCGCCCTCGGTGGGCTGTGGCGCGTCGCCCGGCAACGGGGGTGCGTGCCGCTCCTCGTTGCCGATCTCCCGCGCCTGCTGTTCCGTCGTTTCCAATTAGTACCGTATCCCGTTGAATTCGCGCACGAGGTCCTTCCGCACATAGAGGTGGAATCCATATGGTGGATCAAACACATGTGGTGGTTCACGCAGTGCCACGAATCGCCACAAATTCGATGCCGGTTCGGGCGCGGTCGTCGGCACGACGGTCTGCACGCCATTGGCATCTACCTGCGTCGTGTGCGGCGCATTGCCAAGCGCGCTGATGCTCTGCCACGCCTTCTTGAGCGTGTCGCCCCACGTCGGGCGAACATCGCCGGGGGCGGCGGCGACGACTTTGCCGGTCGTAGGGTCCGTATGTGCGGGGACGATCCCCGGTTTCCACAGGCCGGGATAATCGGGCCGGGGCGCGAGCGGCGAATAGGTGAAGGAGCGATAAATCTCCTCCGGGAACCACCAACGCATCGCGTAATCCGTCCGCTCGTAGTTTGTCAGATACTGATCTTCCCATCCACCGGCGGCGCTGAAGTCTTCTTGGGCGACCATGATGATGGCGACGTCGTCCGGCGGCGGGGCGGTGAGCGAACTGCCCATGAAGTGCGCGGCCATGCTGGTCGGGTCTGTGGCTGAAGGAGTGGTCACGTAGTCGCGCAGATACCAGTTCATTGGCCAGACAGTGGCGCTGCTGTACCAGATCGGCAGGCCGTAGCCGCCCGTTCGCTCTTTGGAGAGCGTGTTAATCTCCCGCATCATCATCGGCATGTCCGGCGCGGTCTGCGTGTAGACGAGCATGTCCGTCGGCACATCGCCGGCGAAAAAGGCGAGATGCCAGCCGAGATGGACCTCGAACAGGGCAAGCGGAATCGCGACCGCGATGGCCGCGACCGCGAGCGCCCGTTTGAGACCGACCTGGATCGCGTAGGCGGCGAAGAAGGCGATCAGGATGACCGGCATGGCGAGTAACAGCAGGCGAATATCGCCCGCCGGATTTGCGGAGATATGCGAGACGGCGAAAAACCACCCCGTCAGAAAGAGGATCACGCCGCCGATCACGCTGCTGTCGAGCAACCGGCGGCTGACGCGGACATGGCTGGCGGTGCGCGTCGGGCGGGCGGTGGCGACGATGCCGAACGCGCCCGCTGGCCGGGGGTCGAAGGCGGGCAGACGATCCCGCACTGGCATACGCCATGCGGCGGTCAGATACTCGACCGCTTCACCGAGGAGCGAGGCGGCGAGGATCGTGAAGGGGAGGATGATGTGGCAGACGAGCCAGGGCATTTTCTCGCCCGCCCCGGAAAGCACCGCGAGCATGCCGACCCCATACCAAAGCAGCATCACTTGGGTGAAAAGCCGGATCGTCATCACACGCGTGCCGCGCACGTAGGCGATGAAGCGCCCAACCGTCACGCCGCCCGCCGCGATGCCGAACAGGAAGGCAATCGGGCCGGAAAGCGGGAAGAGAAAGAGGAAGTAGTACCACGGCTGCCCGCCGCGAAAGACATCCTGCTGACCCGCCCAATAAATGCCGGAGTAGAACGCGCCAATGAAGAGGCCGCCGACATTCGTGAAGAGGCTCGAATAGAGAAGCGCCCAGAAGAAGAAGGCGATGCCCGCCGCGCCGAAGAGCACGCGCTTCTCCGCGAGCAGGCGATGGAATGCGCCGACGACGGTGGTCATCCCCCCGCCCCCGAATAGGCGATCGTTCGGCGTCGTGCCCGGCTCCGTCTCGCGCAGCCGGAGCGTGCCGAGGATATAGACCGCCGTGCAGAGGTACAGTACGGTGACGATCAGAAACGAGAGAATCATCGGGTGGAAGAGCATAGTGCGGAGATACGGCCCCCAGTGCGCCCATGTCACCTCGCTCCCGCCCGGCGCTTGCGTGTCCCAGGGGATTTTCGGTAATTTCTCCCACTTGAGAACCTTCGGCAGCACGAGAAGCGTCGCCCCCGCCGCCGCGAGATAGACGACCGTCGCGATCAGCAGGGACTTCGCGACGCGCCACGTAATGATAATGAAGAGGAAGGCCCCGAGGAGGACCGCGATGATGTACGACGCCTCATGGTTCGCGTGCGCCATCGCGAGTGCGATCATGCCGACGAAGACCCAGCGCCCTTGCTGCGTCTGCACGTACCGCGCGATGGCGACGAGGACGAGAAAGGTGAAGGTCATCAGATAGACGTCGTGCCGCAGGAGACGCGAGTAATAGAGAATGCTCGGCGAGACGAGCAGCAGGAACGCGCAGATCAGCGCGCCCCAGCGCCCGATCAGCGGCCGGAGGAGGATTGGCAGCATGACGAGAATGACACCGAAGAGTGCGGGGCCATAGCGGGAACTGGCATCTGTCGCGCCGAACAGAACATAGACAAGGGCATTGAGATGAAAGAGGAACGGGCCGTGCATCAGCGGGTCATGCTGATAGCCCTTGCCGATGGCATACTGATAGGAGAACCAGGCATGCAGGCTTTCGTCATGATGGAGTGCGCGGCTGCCTAAATCCCAGAAGCGGGTGAGCACGGCGCCGATGAATAGTGCGAGCCAGGCGCATTGTTCAATAGTCAGCGTGCGCGTCATCTGGCCGAAGCGTGCCACTGTTTCGCGCGGCCCCGGTGCGGCGGATGGGGCAGATTCCAGACTCAGTTCGGGTGCAACCACGGTGCATTTCTCCAAAGCGATAGACGGTTTGACCCTGTCACACGAAGAAACCGCCGGTCCACAGATTTTGCCGCACGCGGCCCCGGTCGGTCTGCCACCACTAGTATGCCGATACAGAGCACCACTCGTCAAACGCCGGTGTATACCGGCCTCTGCTATGGTATACGCGGATGCATCTGTGTCGGCTCACCGGCGTGACCGTTGTAGAATGAACGCATTCGCACGCTCCCGTGTTCCATGCCAATGGTGCGAGGCATACGTACACATGGCATGTGCTATAATTCATTCTTGAAAAAGGCTGGCATGATGCGAGCGGCCTGATGGGGAGTGTTGCGTGCTACTCGACATTGCGCTTGAAGATATCGTCCGCCTGCGGAAGCCGCATCCCTGCGGCAGTACGGACTGGCAGGTCGTCCGATTGGGTGCGGACATTGGTCTCGTCTGCCTCGGTTGCGGGCACCGGATCATGATTCCCCGCAGTCTGCTTGCCCGGCGGATTAAGACGTTCGTGCAGCATGGCCCCCGCCCGACGCCGGAACAACTCGCCTATCTCCGCGACGCGGAGAATGAAGCATCACCTTCTCCGGAAACCATATGATGCGGAGCCGTTTTTCGGTGGTAGCAGGCTTTCCAGCCTGCCGCCCCGCCCTGAGAGGCAGGCTGGAAAG
>JBPCPB010000007.1:0-5635 GCA_050999735.1 Thermomicrobiales bacterium
AGCGCCCGACGACATTCTCACCGTACCGCGTTGCATCATCGAGTGTACATGTGGTTGCCCGCAATGAGCGGGTACGAGAACAGGTGTGGGCACGCTTTGGCGGATACCCTGGTGATCCAGATTACCGCGAGTTCCACCGTAAGGATGCCGAAAGCGGCCTCTGGTACTGGCGAATTACTGGAAGCGGCGTCGAGTTGGGCAGCAAAGATATCTATGAACCGAACTGGGCAGCGGCGAAGATTGAGGCGCACGCGTTGGATTTCGTATCAGTTGTTCAGGACGAGGCTGCACGCTGGCACGAACGATCTGAACAGCCAGGAATCATATGCGCCGCATATGACGCCGAGTTATTCGGTCATTGGTGGTTTGAGGGCGTCCAATGGCTCGCGCGGGTGCTCGAATTAACATCTGGTAATGACTATCCAACAATTACCACCGCAACTGCCGGTGGCTATGTCAGGGCATTTCCTGGGACACAAGCGGTGGACTTGCCACCTTCTTCATGGGGCCGCGATCACTCGGATTACACCTGGAACAACGCGCTGACGGCATGGATGTGGCCGGTTGTCCACGAGCGGGAGCGGCGGATGGAGATGCTCGTCGCGCGGTATCCGCGCGCACACGGGCCGCTCCGGGCGACGCTGGCGCAGGCGGGCCGCGAATTGCTCCTGCTCGAATCGTCCGACTGGCCCTTCCTCGTCACGACCGGGCAGGCGGACGCATACGCGACGCGACGCTTCAACGCCCATGTCAAGCGGTTCGACCGGCTGACCGCGCTGCTTGACGCGGGCACGGCGGAGACGAGCGCCGGAAAGCATCTGCGGACGCGGATCGAGCAACTGGACAATCCCTTTCCGCGCCTCGATTATCACGTCTTTCAGGATCGCGGCCCGGCGAACGCCTATCTCGGCCCGATCAACCCAAGCAACCCGGAGATTCGCTCCACGAGCGCAACTTCCGGCCAGCCATGGGAGGAAAAGCCGATGAATTGGGATCGCGGCTGGAGTTCGGACTATCGAGCGAAGCAATGAGTAGGGTCTAATCCCCTCGTTGCTCGTTGCTCATTGCTCGGAAGGATGACTGACTGAAGATATTGATGCTAAGCGCGGAAGTTGCGCCGTACGCGAAGGTCGGCGGGCTAGCCGATGTGGTCGGGTCGCTGCCGCTCGCGCTGGCGGCGGACGGGCACGAGGTTGTCGTCGCGATGCCCCGCTATGGCTCGATAGATCCGGTTCGCTACGCACTCGCTCCGCCGACACGCGGGTTCATGGTAACGCTCGGCTGGGGGACGTCGCACGGCTTCGGCTTTTTCGCGGGCCGGATGGGCGGGAATGAACTCCCGGACGGCGCGCGGCCCCGGATCATCTTCGCGGACAATACCCTCCTTTTTGGCGCGCCGCAGGTCTATGGGCTTCCATACGAGCACGAGCGCTTCTTCTTCTTTTGCCGTGCCGCGTTGCAATGGTGTACCGAAAACGGCTGGCAGCCGGATCTCGTCCATTGTCACGACTGGCATACCGCCATTACCATCCACTGGCTGCGCTACACGATGCAGTGGGATCGGTTCTGGGATCGGACAGCGACCGTCTTCACGATCCATAATCTCGCCTATCAGGGCGTCTTCGGCGGCGACTATCTCTTCGGCCTCGCAGACATCAATGGCACACAAATGCTGCCGATTGAGTACGCGCGCTTCGGCGGCGCAGCGAATCCGATGGCGCGCGGCATCGTCGAGTCGGATGTCGTCAATACCGTCAGCCCCACCTATCACGACGAAATCCGCACGCCGGAGAGCGGCGAAATGCTCGATACGATCTTGCGCGAGCGGGGCGATGCGTTCGTCGGCATCCTCAACGGCATTGATGAGGCGATCTGGAACCCCGCGACCGACCCGGCGATTGCCGCGCACTATGACGCCGGGAACCACGCCGCAAAGGCGAAAAACAAGGCCGCGCTCCAATATGATCTCGGCCTCGACGGTGATCCGCACGCGCCGGTGATCGGCGTTGTCTCGCGGTTGGTGGAGCAGAAAGGATTCGATCTCGTCGCCCGGATCGCGGCTCGCATCGTGGATCAAGGAGCGCAATTCGTCGTCCTCGGAACTGGCGACCCGGCGATTGAGAATGAATTTCGACGGGTCGCCATGCAGCGACCGAACCGGGTTGCCGTCCATCTCGGCTTCGACGCGCATCAGGCATCGCGAATCTATGCCGGAAGCGATCTGTTTTTGATGCCGTCGCGGTTCGAGCCGTGTGGTCTGGGGCAGATGATTGCGATGCGCTATGGTACAATCCCGATCGTGCGGAGAACCGGCGGCCTCGCGGACACCGTGATGGACGACGATCCGCTCGCGCACGCGGGAACGGGCTTTGTTTTTGATGCGTATGACTCGGAAGCATGTTTCGCGGCGGTCGCGCGCGCGCTGGAGACCTACCGCGATCCGGCGGCATGGAATACGCTGGTCTCGCGCGCGATGGCGCGGGACTTCTCGTGGGCGGTATCGGCACGCGCGTATGCGGCGCTCTATCAACGCGCGGTCGTCGCGCGTCACAATCCCGGTGTTTGATCGTTGAAACGATTAGCCTGGGATAGACAAGAGCACTTTACGCGCCTGCTATACTATGGTGGGGGAGAAAAAGGAGCATGGAACGGGTATGAATGGAGTTGCGGTGGATCAGCGTGAAATTGTCGCGCTCGACGAGATCATTGCCAGTTTACCAGATGAGGACCGCGCGTTATTCGACCGCTTGTTTCACTTGAGCACCACCATCGGCGAACTGAACCCACCGCAGACGATGCACCGGTGGATCGAAAAGTACTTCGGCTCGGTGGATGCCGTCCGTCGGCACAAGGTCGTCAAGGTGACGAACCGCTGGACGCTGGAGAGCAGCCTCTTCAACGAATTGCGGGCGCACCGGCCGCTCGAAGCGCGCATTCCGTCCGCCCTTGCGGAGGAGATCGCGCGGAGCCACCCCGATCCCTTCGATGACCCCGAGGCGAATACGCCGGAAGATGTCTTCGGCCGCATCCGCACTCGCCACGCCATCACCGCATCGAACATTGCGAAGTATGATGGCTTTCACGGCGTCGTCGTCTTCGACGAGCACGATCCCCTCGCCTTTACGGAGGAGACGGTGATCGGCGCACTCGACGCGGCGATGGAGTGGTTTCGGAAGGCGTACGCGACCGATCCAGACGCGATCTATCCCTTTTTCATGTGGAACTGTCTCTGGAAGAGCGGTGCGTCCATCCCGCACGGCCACGCACAGATGAGCCTGACGAAGGGTATGCATTACGGCAAGGTCGAGTTGCTCCGCCGCGCTGCGTTGCAATACGACACGACATTCGACCGCGACTACTTCGCCGATTACTATCGCATTCATGAACTGCTCGGCCTCGGCATGACGCATGGCGATGTACGGATGATGGCGCATCTCGTCCCGCTGAAGGAGAAGGAAGTCATCCTCTTCGGCAAGCAGTTGGACGACGATCTGATGCGCTCGCTCTATTGCGCGCTCGCCTGCCTGACCGGTGATCTCGGCGTAACCTCGTTCAACTTGACGATCGCGCTCCCGCCGCTCGCGGAGACGGGCGAAAATTGGGCGAATTTTCCCGTCGTCGTCCGCATGGTTGACCGGGGCGACCCGATGAACCGCACGGCGGACTTCGGCGCGATGGAACTCTATGCGTCGTCGGTCGTCTCCAGCGATCCGTTCCGCGTCGCCATGCAACTCCGGGAATGCGCTCAGATCGGCGAGCGCACCGGCCGGTACGACTGAGGCCATTGCGAAGAAGATTCGTAGCGCAGAGGACGCAGAGAACACAGAGGAGAGAAATAAAAAACGATCCCTCTCTATGCCCTCTGCGATCTCCGTGTCCTCTGCGCTCAATCTTTCTCTCCCCTTTAGAATGGCGGCGAGGACAAGGAGGGGCGATGGCGGTTTCAGAGGCGGCGCGCGTGGCGTTGCAGCGGGCGACCGGCGAGCATGCGGCGACGTATGTTGAGGATGGCATGATTGTCGGGCTTGGCACTGGCAGTACGGCCGCTTTCGCAATCGCCGCCCTCGCGGCGCGCGTGCGACATGGGCTGCGTATCCGCGCCATTCCAACCTCAAAAGCATCGGCCACGCAAGCGCGCGACGGTGGTATTGCCCTCACGACGCTGAACACACACCCGCGCATTGACGTCACAATCGATGGCGCGGACGAGGTTGATTCAGATCTCAATGTCATCAAAGGGCGGGGTGGCGCGCTGCTGCGCGAGAAAATTGTCGCCAGCGCAACCACCCGCCAGGTGATCATCGTGGATGAAACTAAGGTGGTGCAGCGGCTCGGCGAGCGGATGCCGTTGCCGGTCGAGATCGTGCCGTTCGGGTGGAAACGTACAGCGAGTACACTCGCATCGCTCGGCCTCGTCCCAACGCTTCGGCGGACGGGCAGCAGGCCATTCCGGAGCGATAACGGCAACTACATTGTGGACTGCGCATTACCGTCCACCTTTGCCCTGCACGACCTCGCCGCCGCAATCAAGGCGACCGTCGGCGTCGTGGAACACGGCTTCTTCCTCGGCCTCACGCACACCGTCGTCATCGGCACGCCTGCGGGCATCGAGATTCGCGGAGAGCGGTAACGTCGGCTTCAGCCTGCATTCTGTCACGCAAGCAGATGGACAACCGATGACGTAGTAGCATAGTATCTCATCATGCACCAATCCGGGACGGCTCCGTCGCATGGACAGATCGACGAGCGGCATGCGGAAGGGGAGGGTTGAGAATCGCTATGCAGCACGATCACTCGGCGCACGAAGCGGTTGAGGATCATCAGGAGAGCGACAACCCTCGTCCTGAGCAGGCCCGAACCGCAGTGGATGACGAGCGGCAGGCTTTCATCCCTTTGGCTGACAAGCATACGCGCATACGGTCACTCCTGGAAGGGCAGAATCACGCACTCGAAATGATCGCTCAGGGGTCGCCACTTGGTGAGGCGCTTGAGGTATTGGTGCGGATTATTGAGGAGCATTCCACGGATGGAACGCTTGTGTCCATCCTCCTTCTTGACGATGATGGGATACATTTACGCCATGGCGCCGCACCAAGTCTGCCGAGAGCATATTCGGAAGCGATAGATGGCATTGCGATTGGTGCAACGGTTGGCTCCTGTGGCACTGCCGCATATTTGCGCGAGCAAGTAATTGTCTCAGATATTGCGACCGATCCACTATGGAAAGACTATCGGGAATTGGCCTTGCAGCATCACCTTCGCGCGTGCTGGTCAACACCAATTTTCTCTTCAGACAAACAGATCCTGGGAACGTTTGCGATGTATTATCATCATCCCCATATTCCAAGCACTCAAGACCGGGATCTCATTGCGATGGCAACACATAGCATTGCCCTCGACATCGAATGGTCACGCATGCAGGATGAACGAACCCATTTGCTGATGCAGGAACGGGCGGCCCGCGCCAAGGCGGAACTGACTCAGCAACGCTTGCATGATATGTTTCAGCAAGGGCGATACCGCGGCGCGGTGCTACTGGCAGATGAAAATAGGCGCTATGCTCTCCCTTGTCCAGCCGAGCGGACAGAGGTCGGGTGAGGATGGTGCCACGAACCCGCTCAACAAGGTGACCCCG
>JBPCPB010000041.1:0-5088 GCA_050999735.1 Thermomicrobiales bacterium
ACATTCTCCTCTTCATTGACGAACTGCACACCGTCGTCGGTGCGGGCGCGGGCAATGACGGCGCGATGGATGCCGCCAACCTCTTGAAGCCCGCACTGGCGCGCGGTGAACTGCACGCCATCGGCGCGACGACGCTCGATGAGTACCGCAAGTACATCGAGAAGGATGCCGCGCTCGAACGGCGCTTCCAGCCGGTGAAGATCGGCGAGCCGAGCGTGGACGACACGGTTTCGATCCTGCGCGGCCTGCGCGAGCGGTACGAAGTCCATCACGGCGTGCGCATTCACGACGCGGCGCTCGTCGCGGCGGCGACGCTCTCCGACCGCTACATCACCGACCGCTTCCTGCCGGACAAGGCGATTGACCTCGTGGACGATGCCGGGGCGACGTTGCGGCTGGAGATCGAGTCCCGCCCGGCGGCGCTGGACGAGGTCGAGCGGCGCTGGACGCAGTTGGAGATCGAGCGCGAGGCGCGGACGAAGGAGAAGGACCGCCGCTCGCACGAGCGACTTGGCGAATTGGAGCGCGAGCTGGCCGAGATCGGCGAGAAGCGCGATGCCTTGCGCTCGCAGTGGACGCAGGAACAAGACGGTATCAACCGGCGGCGCGGCCTCAAGCGACAGGTCGAGGAGACGCGCACCGAGATCGAGAAGGCGGAGCGGGCGGCGGACTATAGCCGCGCGGCGGAACTGAAGTACGGCACGCTGACCGAGTTGGAGAAGCAACTCGCCGATGAGGCGGATGAGCCAACCGTCGAGGCGACCGGCATCCGGCCCCTGCTGACCGAAGAAGTGACGCCGGAAGAGATCGCGGCGGTCGTTTCCACCTGGACGGGCATCCCGGTCACCAACCTCGTGGAGGGTGAAGCGGTCAAACTCGCCACGATGGAGGAGCGGCTGCACGAGCGAGTCGTCGGGCAGGAGACGGCAATCACGGCGGTCTCCAAGGCGATCCGGCGGGCGCGGGCGGGAATGAGCGATCCGAAGCGGCCGCTCGGCAGTTTCCTTTTCCTCGGCCCGACGGGCGTGGGGAAGACCGAACTGGCGCGGGCGCTGGCGGAGTTCCTCTTCGATGACGAATCGGCTCTCTTGCGCTTCGACATGTCGGAGTATCAGGAGCGGCACACGGTGGCGCGGTTGTTCGGTGCGCCTCCCGGCTACGTCGGCTACGACGAGGGTGGGCAGTTGACCGAGCAGGTGCGGCGGCAGCCGTACAGCGTCCTCCTCTTCGATGAGATCGAGAAGGCGAATGCGGAGGTCTTCAACGCCCTCTTGCAGGTGCTCGACGACGGGCGGCTGACGGACGGCCAGGGGCGCACCGTGGACTTCACGAACACGGTGATTATCCTCACCTCGAACATCGGCACGGGCGTGAGCGAGCAGCGCGGGCGGATCGGCTTCCAGGCGACGAAGGCGGAAGTCCAGATGGCCAAGCACCGGGAATACCTCGATGCGCTGAAGGACTTCTTCCGGCCTGAGTTCATCAACCGGCTCGATGAGATTGTCGTTTTCGAATCGCTGACCGACGCGAATCTGCGCGACATCGTGCATATCCTGCTCGATCAACTGACGAAGCGGCTGCGGACGAAGGGGTATTCCCTGACGCTGACGCCGGAAGCGGAAGAGGAGATCGTGCGCATCGGCTACGACCCGGTCTACGGCGCGCGGCCCTTGAAGCGAGCGATCCAGAGCGCGATTCTTGACGAGGTGGCATCCGCCGTCATCCGTGGCGAGATCGCCGAAGGCAGCGCCATCACGGTGGACATGGCAGACGGCGCGTTCGTCTTCCACACCACGCAGCCGGAACCGCAGCCGGAACCGGTCGAGGCGCTGGCAGCGTAACACAGACAACTGCAAGATCGCGAAGGGCGGGGATTTCACTCCCCGCCTCTCTCTTGTGCGGCTGGCAGCTGGCGTGCGGCGCAATCACGATGGATGGACATGTACAATGCGCGGCAGCGATCGAACACGCGAGGAGCGCACGATGACGAACGATGAAGCGGGCGAGGATGACCCTCTCTCACCCTTTGCACACATTGAGCGATTGATCGGCGAAGGGAAGCTCAGCCGCGATGTTGTGCAAAGCGCCGAACACTATTGGCACGAGCACTTGCAAGAGGTGCTGGCGCTCCCAAATGGCGACCGTGTGATCGTGACCCGCCGCAGTTTCTATCATCTCATCGCGGATAGTCGCATCGCGCGCAAGCCGGGGCGCATTATCATCATCCTTCGCAATGTCTTCGCGATCCATGCCGCCAGGTTCGGCAGGCGCGAAGCGTTCAGCGAGTGGCGCGAGGATGAGCGTACGCTCGTGGGGTATGCTATCCTTGACCCTGATGGAGGCATCCGCGCAATCCATATCGTCGCGCCGACCGAGCAGCGACGGAAGATGAAACAAGGGGAACAGCTGTGGAAACGGTAACAGCCTCGCTGCTCTGGTCGGACGCCGAAGGGGATGTCCTTACCCTGTTTGTCGAGCCGCTTTCCGCGTCATGGGAGGCGCGATCGCGCGATCAGGAAATCTATCTACTGGATGCGCTGGACGACAACGAAGAGAAGGTCGGCAGATTGGCAGGGATACGCATCGTCGGTTTTCTCACCTTCGATCGCTGGGAAGACCTGCCGAACCTTCCGCTGCGCTGGCATGTCGAGGGATATGACCCGCTGCCGCTCGCTGAACTCTTGCGACATGTGCAGCGAGCGCTCCTGCAAAAGACAGGGCGTGCCGTTGCCGCGCGATAATCGAGCCATCACCGTGGACATGGCAGACGGCGCGTTCGTCTTCCACACCACGCAGCCGAAACCGATCGCAGTCCCGGAACCGATCGCGGCATAGTCAGCAAGGAGCAATGAGCAATGAGGCGGGGAGCAATCCTCGCCTCGTTGTGTATCCGCCGTCTCGGTCGGGCGTATCGAGGCTCCGGTGTGTTTACTCCGAACCCCGAACCTCGAACTCCGAACTTCCCCGTTCCATCTCCGCGAGTTTGGCGAGGCGGCGGAGAAAATGTTCCTCCGTGCTCGGCTGGGCATCAAGGTATGTTTTGAGGAGATCGCGGGCGAGCCATTCGCCGACAATCTGCGCGCCGAGGCAGCAGACATTCGCATGATCGTGCTCGACACATTGATGGGCGGAATGGACATCGTGGCACAAGGCGGCGCGGATGCCCGGCACCTTGTTCGCCGCCATGCACGCGCCGATCCCCGTGCCGCAGACCATCACGCCCCGCTCCGCCCGCCCGGCGAGGATCGCCGCGCAGAGCCGCTGGGCGATGTCCGGGAAGTCCACCGCCGCCGTGTATCCGCCAATATCCTCGACCTGATGGCCCCATTCTTTCAGGGCACGCACGATCGGCTCCTTCAGCGCAAATCCCGCATGGTCACTGCCGACAACGATTCGCATCACCACGCTCCTTCCGGCCTTCGACAATTATCTTTCACGCAGTGTACCGTGCGATGATGGAGACGCGAAATGGATGCTATGATAGCGTTCGTACCAACAAAGGAGCATGAGATGGACTCAGACACGGCGATACGCGAGCAACTGCTGCATCTTCTGCGCGGGGGTAACGCGCATATGGCATTCGATGAGGCGGTGGCGGATTTCCCGTCGGAAGCGATCAATCGGCGACCGCCGCATGTGCCCTATACGCCGTGGCACCTGCTCGAACATCTGCGGCTCGCGCAGTGGGACATCCTCGACTTCATCCGCAACCCGGACTACCAGGCGATGAAGTGGCCGGACGACTACTGGCCCGCACCGGATGCTGAAGCGGACACCGCCGCATGGGAAAAGACGATCTCCGCCTTCCACACCGATTTGAAGGCGGTCGAGGACCTCGTGAACGATCCGCAGACTAATCTCACCGCAGCGATCCCGCACGGCGACGGCCAGACGATCCTGCGCGAAATCCTGCTCGTCGCGGATCACAACGCCTACCACATCGGCGAGTTCGCCATTCTGCGGCAGGTGATGGGAACGTGGAATAGTAGTCAGTAGCCAGTAGCCAGTAGCCAGTGGGAATCGGGATACGTCGCACGCATCTTCTGACTACCGGCTACTGACTACTGACTACTCGTTCCGTGGATCGAGCGCGTCGCGGAGGCCGTCGCCGAGGAGGTTGATGGCGAGCACGGCGATCATGATGGCGAGGCCGGGAAAGACGCCGAGCCACCACGCCACTTGCAGGTACTTCCGGCTGTCCGCCAGCATCAATCCCCACTCGGCGGTCGGGGGCTGCGGACCGAGGCCGAGGAAGGAGAGCGCCGCCCCGGCGAGGATCGCATTCGCCAGGCCGAGCGTCCCCAGCGCAATCACCGGGCCGAGCACCTGCGGTACGATATGGACGAACATCACGCGCCGGTCCGACGCACCAATGCTCTTTGCCGCCTCGACGTACAACTCGTGCCGCGCCGCAAGCACCGAACCGCGCACAACGCGCGCGAAGCGGGGCACCAACGCGATGCCGACGGCGATCATCGCCTTCGTCAGCCCGCTGCCGAGGATCGTCACAATCACGAGCGCGAAGAGGATGCCGGGAAAAGTTAGTTGCACCTCGATCAGGCGCATGAGCACACCGTCTGCCACCCCACCGAAATAGCCCGCGACCAGCCCGATCAGGCCACCGACGATCACCGCGATCCCCACCGCGATGAAGCCCATCGCCAGCGAGACCCGCGCGCCGTCAATCAGCCGCAACAGCACATCCCGCCCGAGATGATCCGTGCCGAGCAGATGGCCCGCCGTGCCCGGCGGCAGGAGCGAATCCGCGAGGCTCTGTTGATAGGGATCAATCGTCACGACGCGCGGCACGATCGCCGCGACGGCGGCGAACAGCAGCAAGACGCCCGCCGAGGCCATCGCCGCCGGATTGCGCCGCAGCCGCCTCCACATGCGCCGTGCCGGGGACTGCCCGATGACGGCGGGAGCGCGCGCCGGTGCGTCACTGTCGCTAGGCAGCGAGACGGATTTGTGGGTCGAGATAGCCATAGAGCACATCCACCGCGAGATTGACGAAGACGTAGACCACCGCCGTAAAGAGCACAATCCCTTGCACGAGTGGGAAATCCTTGGCGCGGATCGCCTCGATTG
>JBPCPB010000060.1:0-5377 GCA_050999735.1 Thermomicrobiales bacterium
AATTGCCGGGTTACTGTGGCATGGTCAAACGGCTGGACGAGGCGCTAGGGCGGATGCTCGACGCGCTTGAAAGCCTGGGGCTGGATGACCGCACCGTCGTCCTCTTCACGTCGGATCACGGCTGCCATTTCAAGACGCGCAACGCGGAGTACAAGCGCAGTTGCCACGACAGTTCGATCCGCATCCCCGCAGCCGCGTGCGGCCCCGGCTTCGATGGTGGCGGTCGGGTGGACGCACTCGTCAGCCTCCTCGACTTCCCGCCGACGCTGCTCGACGCCGCGGGCATCGCCGTGCCTCCGGCGATGCAAGGGCACTCAGCACTGCCACTCCTGCATGGAGAGCGGGCCGGCTGGCCGGAGGACGTTTTCGTGCAAATCAGCGAATCGCAAGTCGGGCGGTGCGTGCGTACGCGGCGCTGGAAATACAGCGTCACGGCCCCTGATCGCTCCGGCAGCGAATATCCTGATGCAGAGACGTACGACGAGGAGTTCCTCTACGATCTCCTGGCCGATCCCTGGGAATTGACGAACCTGATCGGCTTCGAGTCGCACCGGGAAGTCGCAGGGGTGATGCGCGAGCGGCTGGTGCGGCGCATGATGGCGGCGGGTGAGCGGGACCCGGCGGTCACCCCCGCCCCATCCAGACCGAGCGGGCAACGTCGCGTCACCCCTGCGGAGGCACGGCAATGAATCGCCCGCGCGAGGCACGACCCCATCTCCCGGTCGTAATGACAGACGATCCCGGGCAGTGCGCGGCGGGTTGCTACGGCAACGGCCCCATGCTCATACCCACGCTCGATTACGGGTGCCGCTTCTGCCGTCGCCGTGCGCGCAGTTCGGCATCCGCTTCGCGCGATACCCCCGTCGTGCGTGTACTGGGTGGCGCGACGGGGGGCTGACTCCTTGTTGCTGAAAGCAGTGCTGATCAGCAATACAGAACTCCTGTACGGACAGACTGCTTCATCCCGGGAAGGTCAATGAGCAGGATGGGGAAGCTGACGGGATATGGAGATAGCCGTATGAGTCACCCGGTATTTGTGTAATCGGGTGTGGCAAAGAATTGCTTGTATCAGCGACGTGTTGGGACGGCGCGCTTTCAGCCCTGCGAGGGAAACTGCCGCGATGTCGCTGCTCAATAGGATCGAAAAGCTCGCCACCGGCTACTGACTACTCGTGGAGGGACTGGTATGACGAATCTCGCGATCATCGGCGCCGGGACAATGGGTACGATCCACGCGCGCTCGTGCATGGACATCCCGGAGATCCGGGTAGCCTGGGTGATGGATACGGACGGCGCACGGGCATCGGCGCTTGCGGAGGCGCTGAGGGCTCGCGCGACCACTGATCTCGACGCGGTGCTCGACGATCCGGGCGTGGAGGCGATCATCGTCGCCGTCCCCACCTTTCTGCATCGCGAGGTGGCCGAGCGCGCGGCGGCACGCGGCAAGCATATCTTCTGCGAGAAACCGATCACCCGCACGCGGGCGGACGCCGAGGCGCTGATCGCCGCCTGCGCGCGGGCGGGCGTCGGCCTGATGGTCGGCCACGTCGTGCGTTTCTTCCCGGAATACGCCTGCATCCATGATGAACTCCAGCGCGGCGCCATCGGGCAGGTCGGGGTGGCGCGCGCCGCGCGGCTCAACATCTATCCCGCGAACGCGCGGGGCGGCGGGCGTTCTTGGTACGCCGATCTCGCACTCAGCGGCGGGCCGATCCTCGACCTGATGATCCATGACCTCGACACATTGCGCTGGTACTTCGGCGAGGCGGAGCGGGTATTCGCCCGCAGCCTGAGCGATACACCGTACCAGCCGCAGGTCGATTACGCGCAGGCGATTATCCGCTTCGCGGATGGGGTGATCGCGCACGTCGAGGCGAGTTGGGCGCACAGCAGTTTCCGCACCGCGATCGAGATTACCGGGGAGCACGGCGCGCTCCGTCATGCGAGCGGAGAGACGGCGCCAATCCGGGTGGAGCAGGTGGCGCCCGCGCCGTCGCCATCGGGGGCGCTGGTGCCGCGCGGTGCGCTGCCCGCCGGGCCTTATGAGATCGAGATGCGGCACTTTCTCGGTTGCCTCGCCAGCGGCGAGCCATTCCTGACGAGCGGGCAGGAAGCGTTGCGCTCGCTGGAACTCGCCTTGGCCGTAATAGAATCCGCCCGCACCGGCCGCGCCGTCCATTTCGCGGGCGGACGCCCAATCTTCGAGGAGGCACCGCAATGAAAGCCGGCATACTCAGTTTCGCGCACCTCCACGCGGCGGGATACGCCCGCTGCATCGCCGCCCTGCCCGATGTTGAACTGGTCGCGATAGCCGATGACGACGAGCAGCGCGGCAGGGCGGCGGTGGCGGAGTTCGGCGGTGACTTCTACACCAATTATCACGACCTGCTCGCGCGGGAGGAGATCGCGGCGGTGATTATCACCGCGCCCAATGCCATGCACCACGCACTGACGCTCGCCGCCGCCGCCGCCGGGAAGCACATCCTCTGCGAGAAGCCGATCGCCACGACGCGCGCCGACGCGTTGGAGATGATTGCCGCCTGCCGGGCACGCGGCGTGATCCTGATGACCGCTTTCCCGATGCGCTTCAGCGCCCCGGCGATCGCCCTGCGCCAGATGGTGCGCGATGGCGCGGTCGGCACGCCGCTGGCGGTGATGGCGACGAACCACGGGACCCTGCCCGCGCCGCCGTGGTTTGCGGACCCGCACCTCGGCGGCGGTGGCGCGGTGGTGGATCCCACCGTCCACGTCGCGGACCTGCTGCGCTGGACGTTCGCCCAGGAAATCATCCGTGTCTACGCGGAAATCGACACGCGCATCCACCCCGGCCTGCCCACCGATGACGTCGCGCTGTTGATGCTCGAATTGGCGAGCGGCATCTGGGGGAGCCTCGACCCGAGTTGGGCGCGTCCGAAGACCTGGCCGACCTGGGGCGGGCTGACGATTGATGTGATCGGCGAGCGGGGCGTCCTCTCCATGAACGCCTTCGCCCAGAACCTGCACTGGTTCGATGACCGGGGCGGGCGCTATCGGCTTATCCCATGGGCGGAGGGCGGCGATCCGGGGATGATCCGCGCGTTCTTCGATGCCGTCGCGAGCGACACGGCGCCGCCCGTCACCGGCGACGATGGCCTGCACGCCCTGGAAGTCGCCCTCTGCGCCTATCAGTCCGCCCGGCGACATGAGGCGGTCGCCTGCCCGGAGGCATTGATGCCATGATGGAAGGACGGGGCGTTACCGGCACGATCCGACCGGCTTCCATGGCCGATGTTCCCCGGATGGTCGAATTATCCGAGCAGAAGCGGTCGGAGTATGAGCAGCATCAGCCGGTCTTCTGGCGCAAAGCGGCTGATGCTGCCGAAAAGCAGACGGCATACATCAGCCGCCTCGTCGCGCGCGATGACATCCTTGCATTCGTGTATGAAACAGATACAACGATCGACGGGTTCATCATTGGCGTGCTTATGAGCGCGCCGCCAGTGTTCGATCCGGGCGGACTGACCTGCCTGGTGGACGATTTCGTTGTCTTGCACGCTCCGGACTGGCAGACTATCGGGGTGACGCTCCTGCATGCAGCCGCCGATGCCGCGAAGGAACGAGGGGCTGTGCAGGTTGTGGCCGTATGCGGGCGTCACGATGAACCGAAGCGCGCGATGCTCGCGGCTCATGGCTGTTCGGTCGCCTCGGAATGGTGGGTGGGCGCGACCTGAGCGCCCCGCGCGGTGAAAGATCGCTCTCTTCATCCATATGAGAAAAGTTTCACATACGAAGTAGGTTGACAGATGGCAGCCGCTCCACTACGATGCTGTGCAGTTGCAAAGGACAGCGAGATCACAGGTGAAAGCGACGCAAACGTTCGTTTGTTGTGTGGGAGCGTATTCTCGCACCCGTTCGTGAACAGTAGCAACTGAATCGGGCAATGGTCCGGTGGCGCAGGTTTTGCAACCCGCGAACCGCTGACAGGTTGCAAACCTGTTCCACCCATTACCCCTTTCAGTTGCAGGAGTTCATCCACGGGTGCCGGGCTCGGAGCGAAGGAAGCACGGTGAGGCATGGGTACCGCCGTCATTGAAAGAGCGACACCGCGACCGTCCATGGGCCGGATGTTCTGGCAGGTATGCGCCGCGATCGGCGGGAGTTACATATTTCGCCGCATCTGCAAGGCGATCTTCACCATCTTCTTCGTCACGACGCTGATCTTCTTCCTTGTCCGCCTGCTGCCCGGCAATCCCGTCGAAGTCTTCATCCAGCAGCAGATCGGCCAGTATGGATTCAGTTACGAGGACGCCGCCAACCAGGCGCGCTCGCTCTACGCGATCGATACGACGAAGCCTCTGCCGCTCCAGTACGTGGATTATCTGCGTCACCTCGCCCGCGGCGATCTCGGCCAATCGGTGCTCTCGCCCGGCGTACCGGTGACCCGGATCATCCGCGAGTATCTGCCCTGGACGCTCTTCAGCGTCGGCACGGGCCTGCTCCTCGCGTTCATTATCGGTGTCGGCCTCGGCATGGTGATGGCCTACCGGCGCGGTTCCGCCCTCGACAATATCCTCTCCGCCATCGGCTCACTCCTCCACTCGATCCCGAACTACCTCTTCGCAATCATGCTCGTCGTCTTCTTCGGCGTGCGGCTGAAATGGCTGCCATTCGCGAAGATGCGCGGCGCATATTCCTCCGGTCAGGAACTGGACTGGAGCCTCGCCTTCTTCAGAGACATCTTCTATCACGCCGCCCTGCCGATCGCGACGTACGTGGTCACCGGCGTCGGCGCGTGGATGCTCCTGATGAAAAGCAGCACGGTGGCGGCGCTGGACGAGGACTTTGTCAATGTTGCGCGGGCGCGCGGGCTGTCGGACCGACGGATCGCGATCGCCTACGTCGGGCGCACGGCGATCCTGCCGCTCTTCGCGCAACTAACGATCGCGGTGGCGTTCATCGTTGGCGGGTCCATCCTCGTCGAGCCGATCTTCGTCTACCAGGGCATCGGCTACATCCTCTTCCGGTCCATCCAGCAGCGGGACTACCCGCTCATGCAGGGCATCTTCCTGATGATCACCGCCTCGGTGGTCGTCGCGAACCTGGCGGCGGATTTGCTCTACCGCCGGCTCGCTCCGCGCGTCCGCGCGGCGGGAAAGGGGGCGTAAGCGCCGATGGCACAGATCGCAACATCGCCGGGCGCTGTCCCTGCCGCCGTCCCGGGGCGGCGCCCGCTCTCGCGGCGCGGCGCGGCGCGGCGGATACTGACGCACAACAAGGTCAGCATGGTCGGGTTCGCCATCTTCTCCGGTTTCGTCCTCCTGGCGATCTTCGGCCCGATGCTCACCTCCGGTGAGACGGCGACGAACGTCGCGCAGATCTACAGCGCGCCGTCGTCCCG
>JBPCPB010000094.1:0-3033 GCA_050999735.1 Thermomicrobiales bacterium
ACCACCGCTTCTTCCACCGACGCGAGCGCGGCGAACAGGGCGGGTAATGGCCGCGCGGCGAGTTGTTCCAGCCGCGCCATCCGCGCCCGGTGCGTGACGAGGTCACGCTGACCGACCGCGATGAGCAGTGCATCGCGCCAACACCCCAACCAGGTATCGAGTTCCATTATCACGGCGACGCGTTCGTCGCCGCCCGTTTTCCAGCGCTTTTCCAGCGCGTCTATCGCCCGGAACGGCGCGATGCCGCCCGCTTCCACCATCGCGAGAAACGTCTCAACGCCCTCGCTCCCCACCGTCTGCTCCGGTTCCGCGAGCAGCGCCAGTGCCATGCCGGGCCTGCCGCCCGCCAGCGCCGCCACCCGCGCCGCCGTCTCCACATCCGCGCCGTGCTCCGCCATCAACCACTCCGCCACCACCGCGCGCGGTAAGGCATGCATCGCCACCGGCTGGCAGCGCGAGCGGATCGTCGGCAATACGGCGTCGGCGCTCGGCGCGACGAGCAGAAAGAGGACGTGCGCGGGCGGCTCTTCAAGCACCTTCAGGAGCGCCGCGACCGACGCCCCGTTGAGCGCTTCCGCTTCCGCGATCAGGTAGACCCGTTTGCGCCCTTCATTGGGCCGCTGGTACGCCTCGTCTTTGAGGTCTCGAATCGTCTCAATCGTGATGCTGGCATTGCGCGTCCCTTTGCGCTCCGCCTCCACTGCCTGCGTCGCCAGCGAAATGACGCGCACATCCGGGTGGATGCCGCGCTGGATATGGCGGCACGACCGGCAGACACCGCAGGGCGCGGTCTCCGCTTCCGGCGTGACGCCCGGCTCGATCCGCTCGCAATTGACCGCCATCGCGAGCGCCCGCGCCAGTGTTTCCCGCCCCACGCCCGGTGGCCCGGTGAAGAGGTAGGCATGGCCGAGTGTCCCCGTCGCCAATGCATGCCGCAGGGCACGGACGGCGCCGGTGTTGCCCCACACCGGCCAGCCCGGCACCCGCTCCATCGCGGGGTTTCCTGCTGACACGCTCATCGGCTCTGTCGCTCCCGGCGCTTCACCTTCGCCATCCCGCTGGTGGGGACGAGCGGTGACAAATCCCGCGCGTCCTCGGTCGCGGGTTCAGGGGTCGCATTACGGCGGCGTCCCTTGCTGGAAGGCGCGGCCTCCGTATCGGTGGAACGCCGACGCGCCAGCCGTTCCCGCTCGGTGCGCGCGTTGATGACCTGCTGCGGCGTCGTGGGGCGCGTGCGGGCGGCGCGGCGGGCAGCGGGAGTTATCTCCACCTCGACGGGGCCGCGCGGGTCAATGTGCCCCTCGTTCGCCGCGCCGCCGGTAGCGATGATGAAGTCCGCCATCTCCTGCCGCACCTCATTCGGAAGGACAATCGGCATGCCGCGCGTGTGCGATTGCACCCAGCCAAGCAGGTCGGTCAGTTTGACGGCGGGCGGGTCCGCCGCGTCGTCCGCGTTCAGGACGAGACGTGGGGCGACGAAGACGATCAGGCCATCCACGGGGACATCGGTGGGCCAGTTACGATCCGCCGCCGCTGCCGCGAGCGCTTCGAGGAGCGCTTTGCGATCCAACCCGTTCTCGGTCGGCGGCTGCCCGAGTTGCGGCCCACCCATGCCGATGAAGCGCCCGATCATGCTTTGGCCGGGTTTGCGATATTTCGCTCCGCGCACCTCAACCCGCCCGATCACTTCCTTCGTCGTCATGACCAGGAGGCCCGTCTCGTGGACGAGCACATGATCGAGTGTGCGGTTGCCGATGCGCGGGTAATGGACGAGCGTGTAGCGGTCTGACAGGCGGCGCAGTTCCTGATCAACCAACTGGTCGTTGCGCACCTTCCGCCCCCACTTCGCGATCCCTTGCAGGCCGGAGTTGAAGAGGACGAAGCCAATCACGACCGCTGTATAGGCAACGAGCAGGAAGGTGAGATTGCCGAGGAACGAGATGGGCGCGCCGACGAGAAAGAGAAGGACGCCAGCGAGCACCTTGAGACGACTGAGCCGTTTGTTCGACTGTACTTGTTCGAGATTCCGCGCGACCAGCACCGTGGCACTCCCTTTATCCGGCTCTGTGAATCTCTCCAATTAGCCGGTACGTGGCGTCACACGGCGAAGCCTTGCGGAATTGCCTGTACGCGGGCAACGATATGGAAAGTATCCTGCATATCCCCATGCGCCGATCACGACGCAGCGTATTGACATGAGTGACAACGCATCACGCGGAAGCGCGCAACTCATCGGTATCCTGCTTCCACGGGGCGTCACGCGCCGGGAGTGTAGCACACCGAGCCAAAGCGCGCCAACACGCTCATTGGCGATAGACGTCATCGTGCGACCCAATATCCACGAGGACGATCTGGCGTTCGATTATCGCGATAGTGAGGATCATTCGATACCGGTAGGTGATGCTCACCGCATATTCGCCTGCGTGCGTGCCACCAAGCGAATGGAGTTTCAGCGACGGGTCATATGGGTTGGCCACCAGCAGACGGATGACATCATCATATGTCTGGCGCATATCGGGATGCTTCCTAAGGAAGCGTCTCAATGCGCGCTGGTAGTAGGGAGTGTCAACGATCTTCCACACGCCGCTACTCTTCCAGCATTTTATCTACCTCGGCGAGATACGCGTCGGCGCTCTCGTAGACCGTGTACCTCCCGGCCCGGTAATCTTCCAGCGCCAGCGCGATCCGTGCGTCGGTCGCCTCGTTGATCTCCTCGACCATCTCAGCGTAGCGATCTACCGTGAGGATCACATAGCGCGGCTGATTGCGTGAAACAACGTAGACCGGCCCCTTCTCGGCGAGCGCGTCGACTACCGCGATGCCCCGCTTCTTGATGTCCTGTGCCGCGATAATTTGCATAGTGTACTCCTATCGTAGTGCGATTTGCAGTACCGCTCACAGTGTCGTACGCAGTGTGCAGCCTGTCAAATCGCCCCAATTTTGCACGGGTAATGGTGGAGGAGGCTTTCGCCCGCCGCCTGGGATTGCAGGCTGCAGCCTGCTCCACCAAACCCAATGACTCTCTTCCTTCTC
>JBPCPB010000193.1:0-28978 GCA_050999735.1 Thermomicrobiales bacterium
GATCAGGCCACCCATCGCCGTTTCAAAATCGAACGAGAGGGCGAGCGCGGCTCTGGCGTCGTTCGGTAGCGCATCGAGCCGCCCGCCGTCGAGCGGTTGCAAGTGGATCGTGTCAACGAGCGCGCCGGGCGGCAGGGCGAGGGCGACGCTGGCGTACGCCGCACCGGCGGGCGCCGCGCTCGTCGCGCTCGGCACGCCAACCGGAAGCGTGACCAGGCTCGGCGCGAGCGGGCGGAACATCGCATCCGTCCAGAGGAACCGGGCGGTAATCGCGCCCGCTCCCTCTGACGACAACACGATATGCGCGGAGAGCCGGTAGCCGTCGCCCGCCTGCACCGGCACACGCGGCGAGGTGGCAGTGCCCGTCTCTTTCACATCCGTCAACGTCGTCCCATCGGTCGCGATCTGGGCATTGGCGTCGAGCGTCCAGAGCCGATTGATCGTCCCGGAAGCGAGGCGCGTCGCCACGGGTGGCAGGAGATTCGGCACGGTACCGCTCGCGCTGTCACTCACGGGTGTTGCCGCGCCGCAGCCACTGAGCGACAGCGTGAGTAGGATCGCCACGCCGCTCATCGCCACGATCCGCTCGCGGCGGACGCGTGGAACGCGAAGCCCGGAGGCAAGCAGGAGCGCCACCGCGCCGATGCAGAGCGCGACTGGGGCGACATATGCGATCGGGTCCGACCCGATGGAGACAATCGCGGGCCGGTCCCCGCCCTTCGTGATAACACTGACGACGATCCCGGCGCCGACCGCCGCGATTGCCGTCAGCACCACCGCCGGAACCCATCGGGGCCGCTCGCGGGCGACAACCGCGACGAGCAACAGATAGCCGATCGCGCCGAATGCGCCGAGGATCAGTATTGGCTGCTCTTCCGCCACCATGCCGGACGATTGACGGTCGAGCAACGCGGGAATGACCAGCGTGACGAACAGGATCGCAGTCGTGATGCGCGCGCGCCACGGCACGAAGAACAGCCCGATAATGAGACCAATCAGGCCGACAACAAGCAATGGATGGCGCGCTGCGAGTTCACCGAGCGCTATGAGCGATGCCCGCAGGGTCGTCATCGGCGTCGCGAAGAACCGCCCGTCAATTGTCCGCTGCCACGAGTCGCCGATCGCGTATACCCACGCACCGCGCCACGGCTGGCCGAACCAGACGGTGTTGTAGATCAGAAACAACGCCGTCGGGAGCGCGCCGCCGAGCACGAGCCACGGTATGCGCCGCCACCAGCGCCGCCCCCCCTGCACCACGAGCGCGACCGCGACACATCCGGTGGCGATCCAGCCGTACCAGACGGCGAACGGCAAACAGGCCAGCAGAAGTCCGGCGAGCGTCAGCCGTCCGTGCGGTGTCCACCCCGCCTCCACACGGCTGTCCGCACCATCCGCGAAGGTTAATGCGAGGAGTACCGCGGTGATCGCGAAGGCCAGCGCCACGTTCGTCAGCGCGCCGACTGGAAAGAGCATCGTCCCGACGCCGAGCGCACCGCCAAGTAGTGCAAGGGATGGCGATACGCCAAGCCGCCCGCCCGCCCAGGCGAGAGCGACCGCCGCCAGCAGCAGCAGCAGCACTGCCGTCACACCGACCAGGAGGATTGCCGCGTCCGGGTGGTGCAGGCTGTCCGCCAGCGGAATACCGAACCACGCAGCGGGCGTCGCGAGCAGTGCCGCGCCGGGGTCCGCCGACGCGACGAAGTGATTATTGATGGAGGCGAGACCCGATGCGGGCGCATCGAGGCTGCCGATCATCGCCGTGTTGCCGTCCACCGCGATGCTCCCCTGTTCGACGAGACTCTGAGCCGTCGCGAAGACGCCACCGACCGGCCCGGCCGTCAATCCAGTGCGGACAACGCCGACCAGCCCGAGCGCGACGAAGGCCCCCCAGACGACGAGCCGGAGGAGGGTGATGCGCGCGATGGATGCCATTGGGGTCATGATGTCACTCCCGGCGTTGCGATGATGTCCCGTGGTTCCGCCGCTGTCCGCGTGCGGAGCGGCACCGGATCGCGATACCACGCGATCAATCCGGGGACAATGTTCGTCAGGTTGAGGAAAAGGATCAGGAACGAGGCGGCGAGCGCCGTGTCGTGAGCGATCCCGTCCCGACCGAGCAGGGCGATCAGCGCCCAGTCGCGCGTGCCGATACCACTGACAGAGAGCAACCCGGCGAGCGATGAGAGGCCGACCACCGCGACAAAGGTCACAAGCGGCAGATGAAGACCGACGGCGCGGAAGCAGAGATAGATGCGCGCCAGCGTCGCCGCGAACGAGGCGACCGACCAGCCAAACGCGCGCAGCAGGCTGCCACCGGATAGATGCGCGCCCTGGACGGCGGCGACCCAGCGCAGTTGCCCAATCCGCACGCGCGCGGCAGCTGGCAGGAGCGTCGCGGCCCATCGCCGTAGCGCCGGGCGCGCCGCAACCGCGATGCCGCACACCGTGATGATCGTAAGGACGCCAACGACGACAAATTGCGCCCCAAACGCACTGCCATAGATCGCCACGCCGACGGATGCCGCACCGAGCAGCATGAGCACATCGAACAGACGATCCACGATCACGCTCGCGAGCGCCGGCGCGAGGTTGCCGCCCCGGCTCTGGACGTACCACGCCTTGAGGCCGTCGCCCAACTGACCGGGCGTGACGATTGCCGCCCACAGGCCGATGGCATAGAAGCGAAAGGCATCGCGCCACGGTAGCGCGATCCCGAAGTCCGCCAGGACAATTTGCCAGCGCCGCGCTTTCGGCGCAAGCAGCGGGAAGACCGCGACCGCCGCAATCGCGACCAGCCACGGATTCGCGGCGTCAAGCCCGGTGATTACCTTGCGCGGTCCGACGACCGCGATGGCAATGACCGACAGCGCGATACCGAGCAGGCGCGGCAGCCATCGCCGGATGCGTTGCAGGGAAAGAGATCGTGGAGACACAAGTATTACTCCGGCGATAGCGTGCGTCCGGTGACATCGTCATCGCTGCTGCGCTCGACGCGTTCGAAACGTAGCGCGGCGATTTGCTCCGAAATCAGCCCCATCAAAAAGATGATGATGCTCGTCAGGCAGAGCAGCACCGTCGAATTTGGGACGTGTACCTGGGTGATCGCCGTGTACACGCCATACGCCGCTCCCAGCGCAAACAAAATCAGCGCGATCGGCGCGAAGATTTTCATCGGGCTAAAGAGCGTAATCATGCGAAGAATGATCAGGATGAAGCGCGCCCCGTTCTGCATTAACCGCTGGCCGCTCTTCCCGCCCTGCCGCTTGTTCGCGACGACCGGCACAAAGGTGACGTTGTACCCCGCCTTGAGGAAGGCGAGCGTGCTCGTCGTCGGATACGAATAGCGGTTCGGCAGGAGATGGATGAATTCGAGGATCACCGCGCGCCGAAAGACGCGAAAGCCGCTCGTCAGGTCGGGGATGCGCGTCCCCGCGAGATAGGATGCCATCCACTCCAACGCGCCGTTACCGAGCGCGCGGACGGCGTTTTGCTGCGACGATTTGATCCGCGCGCCGACGATCAGGTCATAGACGCCGGTATGGATGAGCAGTTTGCCGATGTCCGCCGGTTCCTGCTGTCCGTCCGCGTCGAGGAGCAGGACGTAGTCTCCACGCGCCGCGCGAATCCCCGCCTTGACCGAGGCGCCATTGCCCTTGTTGTACGGGCTGCGCACGACGCGCACCGGCAATCCCTGGAGTTGATCGCCCGTACCGTCGGTGCTGCCATCGTCCACGACGATCACCTCGGCGTCCGGGTAATCGCCGCAGATGCGGCTCAGGACGGCACGGATGCCGGCGGCTTCGTTGTATGCCGGGATCACAATCGACAGCGTCGTGCCGGACGGCAGAAACGCCGCCGCGCCCATCGTCGCATCATGCTGTACGTTGGTCGTTACCTGTTGCATCCCATCCCCACGGTCCCTTCATGCAATTGAACGTACGCCCGCACCACCGGTCGCGCGTTCGCCGCATTGTACACTACTCGCGTTGTCGCGTTGTCGCGTCGGCACGCGACGTGATGGGCGGTCAGGTGACGACGGACGAAGCCATGTCCCGCAACGCAACAAACATGGCTTCGTCCAGTATCCGAAAGGAGATGGCGATGACACGATTAGTGATCGCGACGGATAAGGGCCTGATGGTCGCGCATGGCCGGAATGGCGAATGGCATGCAGTCGAACACATGCGTGACACCGATGTGCAGGCGCTCGCCACTGATCCCTGCCACCCGGCGATCATGTACTGCGGCACGTATGGGCAGGGACTCTGGCGCAGCGACGATGCGGGCGGCACATGGCGTCCGGTCGGCGACGGGATCACGCACCCGCAGGTGATGTCCATCGCCGTGAGCGCCCTCGAACGATCCGGCGACGAGGGCGTTGTCTACGCGGGCACGGAGCCGAGCGCGCTTTTTCGCTCGACCGATGGGGGCGCGACGTGGCATGAATGTGCCGCCCTCCGCGCACTGCCGTCCGCGCCGGCCTGGAGTTTTCCGCCGCGCCCCTACACCAGCCATGTCCGCTGCATCACGCTCGATCCGCACAAACCCGGTGTGCTCGATCTCTGCATCGAAGCGGGCGCGCTCGTCCGCAGCACGGACGCGGGCGAGACATGGACGGATCGCGTGCCGGACGGCCCATGGGACACGCACACGCTGCTCGTCCATCGGGACGCGCCAGACTGGCTCTATGCTGCCGCCGGTGACGGCTTCATGCGGCCGGGCGCGGGCTACGCCGAAAGCCGCGACGCGGGCGCGTCGTGGCAGCGGCACGGCGAGGGCTTGCGGCATCATTATCTGTGGGGCGCGGCAGTGGATCCCGCCAACCCGGAAACGATAATCGTTTCCGCCGCCGATAGCCCGAATCAGGCGCACAACCCGCATGCAGCCGAATCGTACGTCTACCGGCGTTCCGGTGGCCGTTGGCACGAGAGCGGTGATGGCCTCCCAATAGGGCGCGGGATGCTCGCTCCCGTGCTGGCGACGAATGTGGCCGAACCGGGCGTCTTCTACGCCGCCGCCAATACCGGGCTGTACCGTTCGGCGGACGCAGGTACGTCGTGGTCATCCCTCCCAATTCCGTGGTCCGACGCCTATCGCTCGCGCCATGTCAACGCACTGGTCGTGACCGAGACCTATGGTTAACGCCGCTGTCGGGATTTTCCCGCGTCAATCACACCGAGACATACGTAGCCAAGATTTACCGAGCGTCGATTTACATTTCATGGTGGCAATCGCAAGGCGCTCCCTTTCATCAAGGATGTCGTCGCTGGCCCCGCTGTTGTCGCCGTTGCACCAGCAAGTCAGAGGGCTGCTTGGATCAGCCGGACACGCTCCTGATATGCGTCAGGTGTCAGCGTGACCACTTGCAGGCCGGGATCAATCGGTCGCCCTGGCGCTGGATCGCCATAATAGCGCGGCACGAGATGCGCGTGCAGGTGCGGCACCAGGTTGCCGAGCAGAGTGACGTTCATTTTCACGGGCGCAAAAACGCGGTCGAGCGCTTGGGTGGCACGTACCAGGTCTTGGAAGAAACGCACCTGCTCGTCGGGGGAGAGATGGTACGGCTCCGGCGCATGTCGCGTGCAGACCAAGACAGAGTAACCCGGCACGAACTGATTGCGCATGAGGCGCAAGTGGCTAAGTTGCAGGCGGGCGACCACGAATCCTTCATCAGATGATCCTGAGCGGACCTCCGCACACGCCGGGCACTCTTTTCCACGGATCAAGGCGTCCCATTGTTCCCGCTGCATCCAGCCTTTCGGCACGCCTGACATCGTCATGACGATCTCCTTGCCGCCTATCAACCGATCTATTTGCCAACTCTACCGCAAAAGGAAGCAGGATATGTCTCGACCAAATTTAAACCGAGATGCATCTCCGCGAGCGTGCGCGCTGTTTGTTCGATGAGAGCGGTATCCCCGGCCAGTCCAAGATCGCCGATTGCGTCCGCGATTGGTGTGACGATCAGGTCTTCCTCCACCGTTGCCGACGCCGCAGGGTCGGGCACGTCGGGGCCACCATCCTCTTCACTGTTGAAGGCAGGTGGCGCAACGGGTTGCGGTCGTGGCGGCTCACCGATGAGATCGTGGGTGAGTGACCAACCCGTTACCTCACGCAGAACGTCGAGATAGCCTTCGGCGGCGCGGCGCATCGTATGCTCGCGCAGGACGAAATCGCGTGCGTTCGCGCCGACTGCGCGGCGGAACGGCAGATTGGTTGCCAGCGTGTGGAGAAAGGCGACGAGCGTTTCCCCCTCGAAGGCATCCGGTGGCACCTTGAGTACGGCGGCATCGGGCAGATCGGCAAACGCGCCAGTGTCGGTGACGATCGTTGGCAGCCCGGCGCTCATCAGCCGCAACACCGCCGCAGAGGTCTCACCGGCGGTCGGGTAGCGCAGATTAATGCAGACATCGGACGCCGCGAACAGATCGGGCAACCGGTCATCCGGCACGTAGCCGAGGCGGCGGACGTACCGCTCGATCCCCGCGAACCGCGCGAGGCGGGGAACATCGTAGTTCGGCGAATCGCCACCGACGATCAGGAGCGCCAGATCTGACGCCTCATCGGCAAGCCGCCGCACGGCACGGAAGACCGCCGGGATGCGCTTGAATGGATTGACCCGCCCAAGCGAGAGGATTACAAAGGTCTCCGGGCCAATGCCGAGGCGCGCGCGCGCGACCTGGCGCTCGACCGGCGCGATGATCGGCACGCCCATCGGCACGACGTGCGTCCGCGCCTCCGGCACAAGCCGCTGCACCCACGCCGCCGCCGACGGACTGTGCGTCACGACGCACCGCGCCGCGCGAATGAACGCTTCGTTGAGCGGGAAATCGAACATCGCCGTCGGGTTCTGGCCGCGCAGGACATGCGCCGAGATCGCCTCGCCGCGCTCGCCGTACCGCGCGCGCATCTCGCGCCGGTAGGCATCGCGCCCGCCCCGCCTCTGTACCGCGCGCCAGACCATCAAGTGATGCAACACGATGTCGTGCAGTACGAGCACATCCGGTCGGTCGAGCGCGAGCGACGCCGTGTAGTTGGGGGCTGGGCTGTCACCCATATGGACAACCACGGCGTCATACGCGCGCCGGTCGAAGCGGCGCGCCGCGACGATCCGTGCTGGCGCCAGCGTCGCCGCCCGTATCGGCGTGTAATTATCCACGACGACGGCAAGATCGAGCGCGGTCGCGAGCCACGGAATGAGGTCCTCACTGTACTGTGAGATGCCGGATTCAACCGGCTGCAACGGCGTGAAATAGGCGACGCGCGGCGCCCGTTCGTTCATCGCGTCAACTCCCGCACAACGCGCTCCCAGTTGATGTCCGCGACCGCCTTCGGCCCGCTGTTCCCCAGCCGTATCGCGTCCGCCGGAGCACGCCACCACGCATCGAGCACGCGCGCGAGGGCGTCGGCGTCGGGGGCGACGACCGCGCCATTCACGCCGTTTTGCACGAACTCCAGAACTCCGCCGCTATCGCTCGTTGTCAGCACCGGCTTCCCCGCCATCAGCGCTTCGACCGCCGCGTACCCGTAATCCTCATCCACCGGCACATAGACGACGGCGCGACAGGTGCGGTAGAGGTTCACAACGTCTGTGTCCGGCAACCGACCGAGAAAGCGGACACGGTCGGTGATGCCAAGCGTCGCGGCGAGCCGTTCCAGTTGCTCCCGCTCCGGCCCATCCGGGATGAGGCGCAGTTCGACGCGTTCCTTGCACGCCGCGAGGGCGTGAAAAACGAGATCGAGGCGCTTCGCGGCATCGAGCCGCGCGACCGAGAGCAGGAATCCGCCGTCCGGGCCACCCGGCACGAGGCCGGTCAAGGTCGTCGGCGGATAGAGCGCCGTTCCTTTGATCTGGTTGAAGCGCGAGAGGCGGGCAACGACATTGCGCGAAATCCCGTAGACACGTTTGCATTCACCGAGGCCGTGCGCGTCAATCGCACGAATGCTGTCGCGCACCCGGCGGTCATCCGGTGTGTTCGCGAAGTCCGAGAGCGGCGTGCCGTACCAGTCGTACGCCTGCCGGTGCTGATGAACGACCCAGGCGACTTTGTTCGGATGCCGGACGGCCCACGTCGGAAACTTCGTGCAGATGACGCGATCAACCGGCACGCCGTTCGCCTCGGTCAGATCGAGCAACCGCCAGGCGAGCGCGTGCGCCGGGATCGTCGTGGGGGGATACCACCGAAAGGGCAGCGCGACGACCGCGACGCGATGCCCCGCCTGTTCGAGCGCGCCCGCAAGCCCATCCACGAGCACTTCCGCCCCGCCCCGGACAAACGGCACCTGCGTCGCCGCGATGACGATGTTCATGGTGCCGCCCCCGCCTCCTGATGCTCAGAGGGCGCACCGGGTGCCATCTGGCCAGAGGGGTTCGGGCCATCCCCAAGTTCCAGCGCGGCGATGCGGGCGGCGAGCGCTTCCTGACGCGCCGTAATCGTGTTCAGCGCCGTGACGGTCGCTTCGTTGAAGTCGTTGATCTGATCCACAATCGGGTTGATGTACCAGCGCAAGCCGATGCGCATCGCGCGCTGGACGAGCGAGAGCATGCGCCCGACGACGGGAATGCGCCACATAATCGGGAAATGTGCGGAGATATGCGCCAAATCCGCCGCCTGCCGGAGCGGATCGTCCAGTGATGCCTGCTCCGTCAGACCCATTGCCTTCCCGCGCGCGACTGCCTGCGTCCGCAACGCGGCAATCGTCGTTGCCACATCTATCTGCTCTGCATCAATGTCGTTCTTCATCTATCTCCTTGGATAGTGCTTGATCCAGTCCGTGCAATTCATCTTCGTCAACGACGCGGTAGACGATATTCTTACCATGGCGACCTACACCGAAGAGGTAGTTGCGGCCATCGAGTTCTTGAAATACCTTGATCCGCTTATCCATCCCGACCTGAAAGATGAGATTCCGCTTCGCCGCCATCTTGATGAACCGCTCATCCCGCATCAATTCGGCGATCGTTCGGTGTGGATCGGATTCCCATGGCGGTTCGGAGCCTGCTGACTCTCCGTCTTCAACGATCTCCTGACAGAGATCAACGCATTCGTCGCAGATATACACTCCACCGGGTCCGGCAATCAGCCGTTGCACTTCATCTTGGCTTTTGCCACAGAACGAGCAGTGGTACTGCATGCGACTGCCCTTGCGCGGCGATTTCACTTCTCGACTCGTGGACTTCGCGGCGGATTTGTCGTTACTGCTCATGGTACCGCTCCTCTCATTACCGATGTGATGAGCATACTTTACCGCCCAAGCAATTCCTCGTACAGGCCGTCAACCTGCGCGACAATCCGATCCCAGGTATATCGCGCAAGAACCTTTTGTCTCCCCGCCTCACCCATCCGATGGGCGAGTGCCGGGTCGTCCAGCAAGCGCCTTAGTGCGACGGCCAATGCTGGCGCGTCGCCGAAGGGTACCAGTAGACCATCCACGCCGTCGCTGATGACGCCGGGGATGCCGCCCGCGTTCGCGCCAATCACCGGCTTGCCGTTTGCCCACGCGTCGAGAAAGACGATGCCGAACGAATCGGTGCGGGAGGGCAGCGCGAGAATGTCCGCCGCCGCGAGCACGTCCGCCTGCGTCTTCTTATCCACGAAGCCGAGCAGCCGGACGCGGGCCGCTTCCTCCGGCGGCAACCGCGCGAAGAATACCCGCGCCTGCGACAGCATCGGGCCGGTGAGGACGAGCGTCGCTTCCCGCCCCTCGGCCCAGAGCAGGCGCAGCGCGGCGACGAGATCGTACGTTCCCTTATCGGCGGCGGCCGTACCGCTGAAGTAGACAATCGGGTCGCGCAGATCAAACGCCTGCTTTGCCCGCGCGGCATCGCCGCCGGTGACATCCTCGACATGGACGCCGACGCCGATCCGGTGCAGTCGTCGGTCGGGGATGCCCCGCGCGGCGAGGAACGCCTCTTCCTGTTCGGTCTGCACGATCGTCGCGTCCGCTTCACGCAGCAGCCGCACTTGATGGGGCATCGAGTAGTATCGCACGATGCCGCGATCACCGGGAACGCCGAGATGTACGAACGGCGTGACGACGAACGGAATCCCCGCCCGGCGCGCGGCGGACACACCGGCGAAGACGGTGGACTCGATGGAGATATTCGCCGCGTGGGCGAGATCGAAATCCGCCGCGTGGTTGCCAACCCAGCGATGGAGCGCGGGCGTCCACGGCGAAAAATGCCCCCCGCGACGGAGCAGCGCATCGCGGCCCGGCAGCGGTGGCAGGCGACTCACTTCCGCCATCGCGCGGCGGAGGATGCGATAGCCCACTGGCGAAGCCGGATAGTGGCGCACCGGGAAGCGCAGGACGCGGACGCCGTTCAGATTCTCTTCGGGTGGCGCATCCACGCGGCGAGCGCGCGGGTTCCAGAAATACTCCAAATCCCACGCATCGGTCGTCGCGACCGTCACCGTGTCGCCCGCCGCCGCGCATCGCTCGGAAAGTTCGCGGATGTAGTTCTCCGAGCCGCCCTCATAGGGCGCGTAGCGTTGGACGATATGGAGCAATCGCCGGGGGGTGTGGTGCACTTACGGCGTCCCGGTGGGGCCGACGGTCGGCACGATGCTCGAACCTGATAGCGCAGTAGTCGGTGCAACGACCGTAACCGTCCCGACGCCCACTTGCTGCTGGATGGCGGCGGACCGGCTCCGCGCTTCGTCGCCGGCGGCGCCGGCAGGATCGAGTTCCGATGCCTGGCGATACTCGTTGAGCGCGTCGGTCAGGCGCGGCGGTTGCAGGGCGGTGTAGGCATTACCGAGGCCCAGGTGCGCCTGCGCCGCCGTGTCCGCCGCCGGTTTCAAAGCGATTGCCTGCGCGAACTGATTCTCCGCGTTCGGCACGTCGCCGCTATTGAGAAGCAATACGCCGATGCTCACATGGGCGCGCGCATCGTCGGGCCGCAACAGCAAATAGTGTTGATACGAGATGAGCGCCTGCTGATACTGACCCGTCGTATAGTAATAGTCCGCAAGCGCGCCCACCGCCTCCGGGTCATTCGGGCTGGCGGTAGCGCGGGCAATCAGTTGGTTTGGGTCAGCCTGCGATGGCGTCGTCGGCGCCGGGATGCCGGTGTTCGTGCTGGTGAACGTCGCGGCAAGCGCGAAGATGAGCGCCAGCGAGATGACAATGCCGAGGATGACAAGCCCGCGCCGTGCCAGCCGCTGGTTGGCGGTCGGACGGCGTCGCTGCGGCAACGTCGTGCGGGCGCGATTGGCGGCGCGCTTTCGCCGCTGCGCGGATGACGGCATCGCGCTACGACTCCCCACCGAGCGTACTCAGAGCGCGCCGTAATCGCAGATCGCTGATTTTTCCCTCCGCAAGTACCCGCTCCTCGCCGTCGGTCGGGATCGCGACGACCGGGATACGCTGCCCATACCGCGCTTCGAGTTCCGGTTGCCCCGCGATGTCAACGACGCGTAACGTCGCGCCGGATGTCGCGGCCACCGCGCGGGCAACCGGCTTCTTCGCGTCATCGCAGAGATGACAGCCGGTACGCGTATAGAGCGTGACGGTTAGGTGTGGCCGTTGGCGTCGGACACGCCGAGCAAAGAAATGCATACATGCAGTATCGGCAGCATGACGAACCGGCGTCAAGCGAATGAGGAAAACTAGGGTGGTAGCGGGCTTTCCAACCTGCCTTTCTGGGCGGGACGGCAGGCTGGAAAGCCTGCTCCCGCTACCACCGGGAAACACCACACCACACCTTACCATCAAGGCATCCTGTCAGTGGCCACGTCGAGGAAACGCGCTGCCGCCTCTCGCTGTGCCAGATCGTGGCGGCGATACTCCTCCTGCCATTCCGGCGGCATCGCGCCGATCATCTCGTATGCCTGCACCATCGGCGACTCGCCGCCATGCCACGCGCCCGCGACCACAGCACCAAGGAAGACGGTCATATCCGTCGCATCGAGCACGCCAACCACCCGGCACTCGATAAAACCCGGCGGCGCAGCGAGGATCGGGCTGCCAGTGACGCCGGGTGTCCATGCGAGACCGTCCAGTTTCCCCGGCTCATCGTGCCCGGATCGAAAGCCGAGTTGCCGGACGAGATCGGCGTGATCCGCCGCGAGCGGATGGACGGCGAAGGCGCGACTGGCGGCGATCAGATCGTGCGTGCGGTTCGCCTTCCAAATCTGGATCAGCACGCGCGGATGCTCCGGCAGGATGGACGCGGAGAGGACGCCGACCGCGATCTGCCCACCCGCCTCACCTTCGTACGCCGCCGTCACCGCGCACACCGGCCCCCACAACCGTGACGTAATCCGCCGTATCGCTGCCAAATCCATATCAACTCCGTTTCTGAACCACCAAGACACCAAGAACACAAAGAGCGCCAAGAGATTTTGTTGAGGGGTTTTCTTCGAGTTCTTGGTGTTCTTGGTGTCTTGGTGGTTTTCTTTTCTCTTCTCTTCGTTCTCGTTACGCTCTCAATCATCGCTCAGGGCGGCGAGGCGGGCGCGTAGGCGGACGACGCGCTCGTCGGAGGCGGCGAGGCGGTTGCGGGCTGCCTGCACGACGTCGGATTTGGCCCGTGCGACGAAATTTTCGTTGGCCAGCTGCGCGCGGGTGCGGTCGGCGTGGCCCTCGGCCTCCGCGATGTCGCGCGTGAGGCGCACGCGCTCCGCCGCCACATCCACCATGCCGGTGAGATAGACAACCACGTCCGCGACGACGAGCGCGGTCGCCCGCGCGGCCGCAACCACGGACGGCACGATGGACAATTGATCGTCCGCGACCCGCGCGAGCCGCGAGAAGATTTCCCGTTGGGAGAGCAAGGCGTCCGCGTGCGGGCCAGCGGCAATCGTCGCGGCAATCCACTTGCCCGGTTCCACACTCGCCTCACTCCGGGCATTGCGCACCGCCCGCACGAGATCAATGAGCAGGCTGAATTCCCCTTCTGCCGCCGCGTCGGTCGGCCCCGGTTCCGGCCACGCGGCGACGATCAATGCGTCACCGCCATGCGGGAGGCGCTGCCAGATCGTCTCCGTAATGAACGGCATGAAGGGGTGCAGCAGCCGTAGCGCCCGTTCGAGGGTGTAGGCGAGCGTTTGGCGCACGACCGCCGCGTCCGCTCCCTGCAATCGGGGTTTCGCGGCCTCGATGTACCAGTCCGCGAGATCACCCCAGAGGAAATCGTAGATCTGTCGGCCTGCTTCGCCGAGCAGATAGCCCTCCAGCAGCCGCGTCACCTCCCCTTCCAGCGTGTGGAGGCGGCTGATAATCCAGCGATCGGCGAGCGCCATCTGCCGCGTCACAGGCGCGGCGGGGCCGCCGCTGGCATCACGCGCGATCTGCTCCGGCGTGATATTCGCCAGGACGAAGCGCGCGACATTCCAGAGTTTGTTCGCGAAGTTCCGGTTGCCCTCGATCCGATCCACGGAGAGGTTGATGTCATTGCCGGGCGATCCCATCGTCATCAGCGTGAAACGCAGGGCGTCGGTACCGTACGTATCCGTGAGGCCGAGCGGATCGAGCACATTGCCCTTCGTCTTGCTCATTTTTTGCCCGCGCTCGTCGCCCACCATGCCGTGCAGATAGACGGTGTGGAACGGCACATCGTCCATCATCGCGAGGCCCTGGAAGATCATCCGCGCCACCCAGAAGAAGATGATGTCGTACCCCGTTTCCATTACACTGGTCGGATAGAAACGGCGCAAGTCCGGCGTGTCGTTGGGCCAACCGAGGGTACTGAACGGCCAGAGCGCGGAGGAGAACCAGGTATCGAGCACATCCGGGTCCTGGATCAATGTCGCGGGGTCAATACCGTCGGGGGTTTCATCCGCCATTGGAAACGCATGCTCGCTGACGATCACCCGGCCATCCGGCGCGTACCAGACGGGGATTTGGTGCCCCCACCAGAGTTGGCGCGAGATGCACCAATCCTGAATATGCTCCAGCCAGCGGAAATAGTCGCCCGCGAAGCGCTCCGGCACGAAGCGGATGCGCCCATCCTTCGCCGCGGCGATCGCGGGCGCGGTGAGCGGCTTCATGTCCACCCACCACTGCATCGAGAGCATTGGTTCGAGGACCGCGCTCCCCCGCTCCGCGTGCGGCACGGTATGCCGGTGCGGCTCGGTCCTGACGAGGTTGCCCTGCGCCGTGAGGTCTTCGAGCACCTTCGCCCGCGCCTCCTGGATCGTCAACCCTGCGTAGTCGCCTGCGTCGTCGTTCATGCGGCCATCGAAGGTGAAGATCGTGATCTGCGGCAGGTTGTGCCGCACCCCGACCTCGTAGTCGTTCCAATCATGCGCGGGCGTCACCTTCACCGCGCCTGTCCCAAAGGCGGCGTCCACATGCGCGTCCGCGACAACCGGGATGCGCCGCCCGAGCAGCGGCAGCACGAGCGTCTTGCCGATCAGCGCGCGATACCGTTCATCTTCCGGGTTGACCGCCACGGCGGTATCGCCGAGCATCGTTTCGGGGCGCGTCGTCGCGACGGTGATGGACTGCGAGGGATCGTCCTCAACGGCGTAGCGGATGTACCAGAGGTGGCCGTCCTCTTCGATTTGATCCACTTCGAGGTCGGAGACGGTTGTCTGGTTGACCGGGTCCCAGTTGACCATCCGATTCGCGCGGTAGATCAACCCACGGTCGTAGAGTCGCTTGAATGCGGTGCGGACTGCTTGCGCCGGGCCGGGATCCATCGTGAAGACGTAGCGCGACCAGTCGAGCGAAAAGCCGAGCGAGCGCAGTTGGTAAAGGATACGGTCGCCGTAGTGGTGGATAAACGCCCAGACACGTTCGAGGAAGGCATCGCGTCCGAGTTGCTGCCGGGTCAACCCTTCCTTCGCCAGTTCCCGCTCGATCACCACATGGACGGCGATACTGGCGTGATCCGCGCCGGGCAGCCAGAGCGTCGGGTATCCTTGCATCCGCCGCCAGCGAATCAGCACGTCCTCGACCGTATACATCGCATGACCATTGTGCAGCGACCCGGTGACATTCGGCGGTGGCAGGATGATGACGAACGGTTCCGGTTCGTCGGGACGCTCGGGCGGGGGCGCGAAGAACCCGCTCCGCTCCCACCACTGGTAGACCGGCTCCTCGACCGCTTTCGGGTCGTACGCTTTCGGCAACTCTTCCGCCGCCGTGAAAATCGTCGGCTTCGTTTCAGTCGCCATTGTTCTTCCTCCTCACTGCCGACATGCCTACGGCACTCAGTCCTCAGTCCTAACAAAAACGCCCCGCCTCAGTGCTGAGGACGGGGCGTTGCAAACCCGTGGTACCACCTCGCTTTGGACGCGCAATGCGTCCCTCGCGGTTGCGCGGTAGCGGGCGCGCCCGTGCGGCACTGCCGCTGGCTCACCGGACGACTTCGACGCCACCATGCCGCGAGGCTTTCACCATCCCCCGCTCGCTTCATGCAGCGCGGCGTCTACTCCTTCCGGCTCATCGCCGAGATCATTTCACGCGAGTATAGCAGCGGTACGCATCATCGTCAAAAAACGTGTCTTGTCGCACCCCGCGAACGCTGGTAGCATCAGGGAGAGAGGACTAAGGACTAATGACTAAGGACTGAGTATTGTCTGCCATCTGCTCGCGCACCATCCACCGGTTGTTATGCGCCGCGTTTGCGGTTGCCTTCCTTCTGTTTGCACTACCGCTCCATGCCGCGCCAATTGGAGGGACGCTCACGGGCAAAGTGGTAATGAAGACCGCGGGGGCGTCGCTGCCGGGCACGCCGCTCACTGTGACGCTGCTCTTCGTCAACCCCGGCCTCTTTCGCTCGATTGACGAATCCACCGATTTTCGGACAACGATGACGGCTCCCGATGGCTCGTTCTCGTTTTCGGGGTTGGACACATCGTCGGCGGGCGTCTATCGCGTTCTCGTTGACTACAAGGGCATCCGGTATGAACCACCGGAGCAGAATGTGACGGATACGTCAGGCACGACGAACACGTCGCGCGCGGTTCGCTTCACGAACAACGCCACGACGGCGACGGTGGAAATCCCGGTCTACGAACCGATCGTCAGCAGCGCCCCGGCAAACTTCACGATCAAGAGCGATCAGATCATCATGAACGAGGTGCGCCCCCAGTTTTACAGTGTCCTTGAAGCGCTCCGGATCGCGAATCCCGGCGATCGCACGCTCGTCGGCGCGCTCAATGCGGATGGCTCAGTCGCTCAGGGCGTGCCGCTCGTCTTCAGCGCCCCCGCGAACGCACAGACGATCACGACAAAACTGGCCGATCTCCTCCCGACCGCCGATCTGACGGGACAGAAACTGACGCTCCGCACGCCGATCCAACCGGGCGCGAGCGATCTGAGCGCTACCTATGATCTGCCCGGCTCGGCGTCCGGCCTCACGTTCCAGCGCACCCTCGATTACGCCGCGACGAAGGTGCAGGTAGTCATCTCTGATTCGCGGCAGGCGATCATGAGCGCGACCCTGCACAACGACGGGGCGATCCAGGCGCCACAGGGCGCGACACCCTTCAAGCAATTCAGCCTCGACAACGCCCAGGCGGGTCAGCAGATTGACCTGACCATCGGCCCCAGTCCGGCAGCGCCCGCCCAAACGGGCGCGCCATTGCCTCAGAAAAGCGCGTTTGCCCGCATCCGGGAGAAGGCAACCGTACCGCTCCTGCTCATTTTGGCCGGCGTCTGTCTCCTGTTGATGCTCTTGATTCTGCGCGCACCGCAACGCAGCCCGAATAGCGCATCCGACACGCGCCGCACGGCCGGCGATCCCCTGCCTGAGCCGGACAGTGCGCCACCCGCGGATGTGCCACCAGTAGCGCCATCTGTTGCGAACGGAGAGACGACGAGTATCGAGCAGCAACAAAGCCGCCGCGCGCGCGGTCGGCCCCACGATTACGACCTCGATGACGCGGAACGGGAGATCGAGGCGGCGAACAGCGATACGGAAGAGGCGCGGAACAGTCGTGCGTAACGCACGCGATGAGAGGAGACGGACGATGGCCGAGTTGGACATGAGCGACCGGACACGCGTTTCAGTGGACGCGATGCGCACCTTGATGGAACGGCTCTTTATCCGCGTTGGCGTCCCGGCCGAGGACGCGGCAACCGCCGTCGAAGTCCTCGCCTTCAGCGATGTGCATGGCATTGACTCGCACGGGATCCCCCGGATGCGCATGTACCTCAACGCAATCGCCGCCGGGCGGGTCAATCTCCACCCGAAGATTACCACCGTCATGGAAGGCCCCGCGACCTTGACGCTCGACGGCGATCAGGGTCTTGGGCTTGTTGTCGGGCCATTCGCGATGCGCCGCGCAATTGAAAAGGCGAAAGAGAGCGGGTGGTGTACGGTGTCGGTGCGGGCGAGTAACCATCTCGGCACGCTCGCCTATTACCCGATGCTGGCCGTGTATCAGGGATTGGGCGGCATGAGCATGACGAATGCCGGGCCGCTGATGGTGCCGACCTTCGGCACGATCCCCGTCCTCGGCACGAACCCCTTCTCCATCGGCTTCCCCGGTGGCGACAATTCCGACCCCTTCCTGCTCGACATTGCCTCGACGAGCGTCGCCTGGGGCAAAGTGGAGATCGCCAAGCGCGAGGGCCTGCCGATCCCGAACCGCTGGGCGGTGGACAAGAATGGCGCATTCACGACGGACCCGAATACCGCCGTCGCGCTCGCCCCACTCGGCAGCGACTATGCGGGCCGCAGTCAGAAGGGATATGGATTGGCGGTGATGGTGGACTGCTTCACCGCAATGCTCTCCGGCGGGACGTGGAGCATGCGCATCCCCGGCCGGGGCATCGGCACGCACGATCACCCCGGCACCTGCCACTGCTTCATGGCCTGGCGCATTGATGCCTTCACGGACCTCGCGACGTATCGCGCGCAGATGGACGACATGATGGCGACGCTGCGCGCCACACCGCCCGCGCCGGATCACGACGCTGTGCTCGCCCCCGGCCAGCCGGAGTTCGACGCCTACCGCGACCGCAGTGTGAATGGCGTGCCGCTGCACCGATCCGTGCGCGATGATATACGCGCTCTCGCCGCCGAATACGACGTGCCGTACGACCTCGGCTGAGGTTGTCGCGCCTCGCCGGTGATGCTACGCTGGTGCGCGAGCGCCGGGGGCCAGTAGCTCAGCGGTCAGAGCGGGGGACTCATAATCTCTTGGTCGCAGGTTCGAATCCTGCCTGGCCCACCATGCAGAGCAAGATAAACGGAAGCGCATTGCCGTCCGGTGAGTGTTACGAGCACTTGCCGGACTTCGCTTTGTCAGTAGCGTTTCCATCTGGCATTGACATCATACCATGTATTAGTCTATAATGCAATAGAGTTGACGATATTCCTCTACAATGTCAACTATGAAGATCGGAGATGACGAAGTGTTGACCTTGAAAGAAGCCGCTGAGATGATCGGCCTCAGTCCTCAGACGCTCTATCTTCAAGTCCGGCGCGGGAAACTTGCCGCGACAAAGAAAGGGCGGGAATTCCTTGTCTTCAAGAGTGAGGCCGAACGCTACGCGCGGGAAACGAAGGGCAAGAGTGGTTTCGCCGCGCCGTCACATCCGCTGCACGGCAAGCGCGGCGGTGGCGGACGGCGAAAGAAGACAGACGAATGACGCTCCCCCACGCCGCGCATGCGACCGTACCGGAAGATAAGATCACGCAATATCTCCTTGACATCAATCACCCCGATGGCGGATCAAAGGCACGGTTCTTCCTCAGTCACGGTTACACCCTCACGCACTGGTTCCTGCTGGCGACGGACTTGCGCCTTCACGGTCAGACGCATCCGATGAGCAGTCAGCGACCGACAACCGGTGGCACAAACTACAGTGTCATCGGCCCGCTCACGATGCCTGATGGCGTGACACGCACCGTCAAGACGGTATGGTATATTGAGACGAACGGCACGCAACCGAGTCTTGCGACTGCGTACCCGACGCGATGAAAGGCGGGGCAGATGACGATTGAACTCTATGACTCCGTTGCCCTCACGCATCCCCTCATCGCCCCGCATGAGGATGGTGAAGGCACGGTGCATCTCGCTGAAGGCGCACGCGGCGCGGTCGTGATGGTCTATGGGAACCATGCGGCATACGAGGTTGAGTTCATGGAGGGCGAATACACCATCGCGCTTCTGACCCTCACGCCGCAGGATGTCCGGCTGGCGGAAAAGCATCATCCCGTGGACATCTCCGCCGCCGCCGACTAGCGGACTCTCTCTGACTGCATCATTTCGCATCCGCCCGGTCAAGGGTGATCGTGAACCACATGACCCGCCCGCAACCGGGGCAGTATTCTGTTCCCGTGGGTGTATGCATCTCAGTCGGCGTATCATCGAACGTGAACACGACTGGCATGCCCGGCCCGGCACCGCATACCGGGCAGACCGTGCCGCCCATATGCTGCCCCAATCGCGCGATGCGTCGCTGCAATCCCCGCATCATTCCCCACCCTCCGCTTCCCGCACCAGGCGGAAGAGATCGCCGAACGTCGCCGGTGATCCGGTCGCCGCATACCGTTCCGCTTCCGCCCTGATCGCATCGGGATTGACCGGTCGTGCCGACGATCCGGCCTCACTCCCGCTCTCCCTCGCGTCAGTTGCGGCGATGGACGCATAGAGGCGCGTGAGCATATTCACCCACTGAGTCACCAGTGCCGGGGTGCCAGACGTTTGCCGTTCTAACGTGGCGATCCGCGTGTTCAGCCTCATCATGCGTCCCCTCTTGCCCGCTCGTGCAGGGTCGCGTGAAGTTCCGCCGTCGTCATCCCATAGGCAGCCGCGACCCGCATCATCCGTGACGTGTGCGGCCCGGCCGGGATGCCGACCCCGGCATCATGCAGACGGTCAAGAACGGCATCTATCCGCGCCTCCATATCGGCATACGTTTCGCCCGCCGGGATAGGCGCGTGTTTTTCCAGCAGTTCGCACAGCCGTCGCACGCCAGCACTCGCATCGTGCGTAGCGCGTGGCGTGGGCAATTGCCGTGCGAGGGCATCAAGGCGTCGGTTCAGTCGCATCCGGCATCACCACCGTTCAGATCGGGCAGGGCATCCTTTGCGGGAAGCCAGATGTACCCCGGTGCCTCCGGTTTCAGTTCATGGCCCGGCAGGGGTACGCCCGTCGCGGCATCGTAGATGACGATCTGGTAGGCGCGCTGCAAAGGCGCATGGCGTTCCTCCAAACGGGCAAGCCGCCCGGCAATCTTCATCGTCCGTCCCTCCCCGCATCAGCGGCGTAGCGCGCTTCCAGTTCCGCGACGCGCGTTTCCAGCGCCACCAGTTCGCGCACTTGCAGCAGCCGCGCGAGGACAATATCGGCGGCACGGACCTTCGTGCTGCTTGCTGCCGCCGGATCAGTCATCGCCCCGTCAAGCGTGGCAGCGGCCCGCTCCGCAAGGCGCACGAGCGCGCGTGAGACGGCGGCAATCGCGCTCGCCTCGGCATCCCGTAGGGCGGCTTGGAATGCCGGTTCCGCGAGCCAGCGGTAGAGGGTGTCACGGCTCACCCCGGCGGCTTTCGCGGCGGCGGTCGTGTCCGGTTCGGTCAAGAGTGCCGTCACTGCCTTGCGCCGTTTGAGTGTCAGATTATCCGCCATTCTGTCCGCCTTCACTTTCGTCTACCGGCCCGAACCATGCCGTGAAGTCCGCCAGTCGCATGCAGACAATATCTTCACTGTGCCGCGCGCCATGCCGGTGGAGGATCGCCACGGGCAACTGATCGCCCCGCACGGCGGCACGCGCTTGCGTGAGTGCCCCTGAGAGCCACTGCGGGACGGTCTGCCGGTGTTTCACTTCCACTGAGAGCCAGTCGTGCCGCACGTCGGGCTGGTCTCCCCGCTGGCGTCCACTGACCGGCACGCGTTCACCGCCGATGAGGCCCGCGATGTTCCGTTCGGTGCGCTTCCATGTTGCCCGGCTCATGCGGCCCTTCCTTCCGGCGTGGTTGTGCCGCCCGCAGTCCGGTTCGTCCGCAGCCCGGCGCGATACAAGGCATTCAAGTGCATCTCCCGCGCTGCCTGTGCCGGTGAGATGACATACAGCAGTCCGAACGCGGTCAACTGGCGAATATCCACGCCATACCGCGCTTGGAACGCTTCCGGGGTGCGAATGCCGAGCGTGTGCAGCCGGGCGCGGGCATGTTGCAGGTAGTAGCCATCGGCAAGCGGCAGGCCGGGGTCAGGGATCAGATGCACGTCAATCATCCGTTGCCGCCTCTCGGTAGTCGGGGAAGATGTTTGGCAGGTCGCTACTCCTGACTGGGCGTGATGTGTGCGACGAAGAAGCGGGCGGTTTTTCAGCGTCATCAGCGTCATCAGCGTTATTTCCCTTGCCAGCATTGGCTTCGTGGCATGACGCTGCATCCTCGGCAGCGTCATCCATAACGCCGGTAGCGTCATCAGTGACGCTGGTGTGCGCTCTCGCAACGCTGTCATGCTCGGTAGCGTTATCCTCGTTTTCGTTGCTATCACCGGCTTCGTCGGCATCCCATGACGCTGATAACGCTGATGACGCTGATGTACCTCGCTGTTCTTCATGCGCCGTTCCACGCCATGCAAGGCGGAGCGTTCGCGCCTTCGGCCAATCGACCGCGAGGCCGATTGCACGGAGGTTCGGCGCGATCCGTCGCAGGTCGCTCGATAGTCGGGTCGCGTCCGCAGGCCAGCCGCGTTGCTTGCGGGTTTCTTCGGTAGCATTGGCGTTCAGTGCGGTGAGCAACTCTCTTGCCCGCCCTTCCCACGACTCCCGCTGCGTCTTGATGTACGCGATGAGGATGGCAGCGAAGGGTGATGCCTCAACGACGAATTCATGCGTGCTGGCACGGTTGCGGGTATAGGCAGTAAGGAACGTATCGTGCTGCCAGCCGAGCGCGGGCGCGGCTGCCGTCACCCAGAGGGCGAAGTCTGCCATACGCGGCATCGCGTCAAGGTGCGTCGTGGGGAGATTGCGGATCGCCGTACTCACTGCGGACAGGAGCGCGCCGAGGATGGCGGGTCGCTCCTGCTCGAATGCCAGCCACAGCGCCGCCTCTGACTGCCGCTCGTGGTCGGGGATGCGTGGCAGGTCAATGCCGATCAGCCGGTCAAGCAGGTCGCTGCGCGTGGCGAAGTCCACAATGCCGTTCAGGATCAGCGGGCGTTGCGCATCGAGGATCGTCTCATCCTCATCGGCGTAGAGTTCGCGCGTGGCAAAGCCGCCGCCCGTGCTGAGACGGCACAGCGCATCAGAAATCCACGCGGGTAATGTGCTGATGTTATCGAGCGCCAGCGCCCATGCATTCGTCGCGGCGATCAACTCAGGTCGCGCTCGTCGCGCGGCATTGTCCGCAACGCGGCGGCGTTCGGGTCAACGAGCGACCGGAGCATCCGCGCCCGCGTAGACTTCGCGCTGCCCTGTTCACCCCGGAAGCCGAGAATGGGATACGGCCCGGTCGGTCGGAACGCGGCGATCAGCCACGCGACAATGAGCACCCAATCCGCATCAGGGAGACTGAAGAAGCGGCGCAACGTTTTCAGCATCCCGCCGGCAATGGGCGTGGGCAGTGCGAGCATCCCCTTCGTGCGCCGGAAGCGTACCGGCGCGTCCGTCACGATCCGCCAGCCGTCCGCATCAATCGCCACAACGCGCCATGCGGCATCACAAAGGTCGAGATAGATTGCGCCGTCGTGTTCGGCAAGGCGCACGAACACCGAATGCTCTTCGCCGTCGTACCGGGCGCGGCCCGCGAGTGCCGTGCAAGCATCCTGCACTGCCTGGGTGTTCGCACTGCCGCCATGCTCGCGGTAATACCGATGCGCCAGCCATTCCTTGAAGCCGCGCGACGTGAGGCGGTGTGTTTCGCGGTGGCTCCCGATGATGAACGTTGCGTACGGGATGCCTTGTGCGTCATGGAAGAGTTCGGCATCATCCGCGAGGGCGATCAGGTCATCGCGTTGCGGCGGGCGCTTCGCCGCCTTCTTCTCAGGCGCGATGATGTTTGTCATCGCGCTGCCGGTTCGCTCTTCGTATATGCGCTCTCGCGCGGCCGCCGCTTCACGCCAGCCCGGTTCCACAGCGTCGCGAAGGTCTTTCCAGCCCTTGCCCTCACAACTATTGTGCGAGCAGTTCGCGCCGATGGTGCCGTCCGCTTTCTGTGTGACGATGGCTGCTTTATCGCTGTGACCGTTCCATACGCACGTATCGAGCAGCCACTTCTTCCCGCCGTCATAATCAACCGGCCCGGTGAAGCGGATGCCATACGCGCGCAAGTAGGCTTCAACGTCGAACCCGCCCCGTCGTCGCTTGTTGCTTGAATTGGGTGCTGCTGGCGTCGTCGCCGGTTCGCTGCCTGCTAGTTCTTCGAGCAATGCGTCTGGCACCGGCAGGGCCACTTCCGGCGCTTCAAGGATGCGCGCCCGCCGATGCGGGCGGGTCGGTGTGCTGTCACCCTTTCGCGCCTGCGTGCCATAGAGTTTCCAGATACGCGCGGGGTTGTAGACGGTGCGATCTACTTTTACGAGCCGGTCATCGAAACACGAGGCCACCGCCGCGAGCATACGCTGTGTGAGGCCACCATCATCGGCGGGAAGGTCAGCCCGGTAGAGAAGATGCCCGCCGTTGCCGGAATCGGCAAGGATTGGTTCCGGCCATCCCCGCTCACGGAGCCAGTCGCGGATCGCGCGGGCGCGTGCCAGTGCCGCCGCGTGTTCTTCATCCGTCGAAGAGATGCCCGCCGGTCGCGTCGCATCAGTATCGAAGGCCAGCCATCGCCGGCATGTCGTCTCGGTGTCGTTCGTGGCGTTCTTCGCCCATTCCTGCATCCGGTTCGCTGCTCGCGACAACAGGGCGGGCATCACCGGGTGCAATGTGACGTACACAGCCGTCGCGCGCCCATCGTAGCGGCCCGCTACTTTGGCGAGTGCGTCCATGTCATCGAAGTAACCGGAATCGGTGCGATTCGCGCGGCCGTCCACGCCGATCACCCGCAGTTCCACGACCTGCCCCGGCGCGGTCAGCAATCCAAGCACGGCGTGAATGTCAGTGTAAGAAGTGATATTCGTCGTGGTCATTGGCGTCTCTTTCAAAATAGACGCCGGATGGGGTGGTGTATACTGTGGGTAGCCGTTCACAGTTCGTCGCCACGCCGCCCGGTCGCCCGCCGAGTGATGTGGCTATGCCGCTTGTGCATCAAGCCACTGTTCAAAGCGCAGCCGGTGGATACGTACTGACCGCCCCATCCGCACAAAACCGGGAATTCCCTTCGCCGCCATTTCATAGAGTGTTGGTGCCGGGATGTGATACCGTTCCTCACCCTCTTTGATCCGCAACAGGTACGCATCTGCGACCACCCGCGCGTGCTCCAACGTTTCCACTGTTTTCGCTCCTTCTGTTAGGACGACCTGCGGCGGCCCATGCCACCATGTCTATGCCTAGTATCGTGGCGTTCGTGAAATCGTGCTAGAATCATAATGAATCTAAGACGTTTCTACGCGATGGGAGAGAATCGAATGACCGACGGAGTGGCACCGGTGCATAAAGGGTGGTGGGCAGCGAATGAGAAACCAGAGGAACGACAGCGGCGGAAGGAATCTGAATATGTTACCCATGCCGTATTCGGGCCGCTCCTTATAGAAAATCCGCTTGCCGTCCGTGTGCAGCATGTTCCCCATGCCTTGCGACTCTCGCCGGGGCATATCGAATGGACGCTTGGTGATGCAAGTCATCATGGATGGCGCGGTGGATGGCGTGCGGATGGATACCATCCACCGAACCCCGCGCTCGTGCCAGAAGATGTTTGCCTCACGGCGTTTATGCGCCTCGCGGATGAGCAGGATGAAGGACAGTTCTTACAATTCGCGCAACGGTACGGCGTACTCGGTTTATGTCCCACACAAAACGAGGAATCACGGAAGATCAATGGTGTGCAGTTCCGGGCGGGGGGTGAGAGAAATGAATTACAGGAATGGTATCCGGGCATCCGAGATGGTTCACTCCCACCGCGCGCGATTATAGAACCGGAGAACGTAGATGCACCGGACGCATGGATGCAGTGGTATCGAGAACCGATTGCGGGGTGGCGAGCGTATGCGCGACAAGCCCGCGCGGTTATGCAAATCGCCTTTACCGTGCGGGATGGTCAACGCGCGGGGCGTGAGGAATGGCAGTGCTTTTATGAAGACAAGGACGCGCACCGCTTTGCCGATGCCGACTTGGAAGGGCAGCGCGGCGTGCTGGCACACATGGTTTCTCGTCGCTGGATAGAGAACGCTGGCGTATCACTACAACTACATTCATACAACGATGGAATACCGCGTCTCAGCCTCGAAACGGGCGGCTTTTACGGCCCAAGAGCAGCGCGGGCTAAAGTCGAGGAGCAGAACATTTACAAACAGGATGGTCTCGCGCTCGGATGGCCCCGGCATTCGCTTTTCAGCACCCTCGCCCTGCAACTCATGGCGGTAGTGTGCGCGAACGACCGCCTCGTGCGGTGCGCGGGCTGTGGAATGATCTTCCCGTATCAAGGGAAACAACGTCCCCGCACGGATCAGCCACATTATTGCAGTACGGCATGTCAGGATGAGGCCAGCCGGGAAGACAAGCGCGAGTACGCCGCGCGTCAGCGTGCGAAGAAAAAAGAAGAAGCGAAGGCCGCAGGTGCCACTCCTTGACAGCCACCTTGACAGCCAAGAGGAGTGATAACAGCCGAACGTCGGCAAACAGCACACAAGGATTCTGTGCTATACTTGCCTCCACAGAGAGCAGAGGACGGCACAGACGGCTGGAAACGGGACTCATAATCTCTTGGTCGCAGGTTCGAATCCTGCCTGGCCCACCAGCCTGATTCATCGCGATACAAAAAGAAATGCGCCGGGGCAACACCCCGGCGCATTCTCTCATCCGTATTGATTACCTGGGGTGGCGCGTGCTAGCGTCCGCCCGGCGCGGGAGCTGGTGATCCCCCCACATGCGGTCCACCGCGCGATGCTGGCTCTGTAGCCGGCGATCCCCCCACATGCGGCCCGCCGCGCGATGGTGGCGCGGGATTCGCCATCACGTATGTGTAGGCGCCCACCGCCGTGCCGCCGTGTCCGTTCGGATTGACGACCAGAATATCCACCAGCCCTGCGGCATGCGGAGGAGCCGTCACCGTGATCTGCGTGCTGCCGGTGACGACGATGTTGGTTCCCAACGCGTCACCGAATCGGACGGTCGCACCCGCCTGGAAGCCGACGCCGGTGATCGTCACCCTGTTCCCGCCGGTGGTCGCCCCAGACGGCGGATTGACGGTGGAGATTGACGGGTCGCCCGCTCTCGGGATGCTGATTTTCCACATCCCGCGCCCATGCGTTGCCGCGAAGAGCGTCGTCAGCGAGGGGTCGGTGAAGAGTTGCTGAATACCAACGTTCGGCAGGCCCGACTGGAGGGCGACCCACGTCGCGCCGTTATCCGTGGACTGGAACACGCCGACATCCGTGCCGACTATCAGCGCCGGATTCGGGCTGGCGGCATAGGTGACGAGGGACTGGACCGGGACATCCGGCAGGTTGCCGCTGATATTCGCCCAGCTGTTGCAGTCGGTCGTCATCCAGACGTGGCCGACACCGAAATTCCCGAAGGTCGCATAAACCGTATTCGGATTCGTGCGATCAACCGCGATCGAGGTGGCAGGAGCGTTCGGCAGCGGATTGCTGTCGCAATCGGCCCACGTCGCGGCGGCGCCGGTGTCGCCGTTCGAGGTCTTGTACACATAGCCCCCGTCGGTGCCTGCGTACTGCACGGCGCTATTCGTCGGGGCCATCGCCACCGATTGGATCGCCACATGTTCCGAGAAGGGGAGACTGGCGTTGCTGCGATACCAGGTCGTGCCGCCATCCTCCGTCTCGCAGAAACTCACGCCGCCAAAGATGAGGTGGTTGGCGTTAGCGGTATCAATGGCGAAAGGCGCGATGAACGCCGCGTTGCCCGTGCAGGTACCTACAGGCGGAACATCCGCCCAAGTGATGCCCGCCCCGGCATTGGCGTTCGTCGTCCTCTGGACGAACCCTTGCGGATATTCCGCATAGACGACGTTCGGGTTCGACTTGGCAATGCCGACGTACCCACCGTCCCCACCGAGGATGGCGCCCCAGGGGGCGGACGAGAGAGAACCCGTCGCGGAAGTGCCATTGTCCTGCGCGCCCGCGATCGCGACGGGATTTTGCAAGTAATCGAACGTCGTATCGCCCGCGTAAAACTGGGTCGTCGCGAGGTTCGTATTCAGGTCCGACCAGATCACGCCGGTACCCGCGTTGCCGTTCGTCGTCTTCCACGCGCCGCCGTCGTTCGCGACGTAGAGCGGGTGTGGCGACCCGGACGGCCCGAAGGCCAGCGCGTGCATGTCCGGATGGATCGGGCCGCGACAAGGTAGTGGAGCATTCCCACAATAGACATCCGCGATGACCGGCCACGAGGCGCCGCCGTCGGTGGAAGCAACCGCGAGCACGCCGAAGCCATAGACGAGATTCGGGTTCGCAGGATCCACAGCGATCGCGTTGTCATAGTCGCCCTGGCCGTTGCCGCCATTGAAGTAGTTCGGCGGCTGCACGGCGGTCGGACTCCACGTTGTGCCGCCGTCCGTCGTTTTGTACATCCCGAGCAGGCCATTGGTGTTGTCGGCGCCCGTCGTGATTACGAGATAGAGCGTCTGCGGCGCGCTCCGAGCGATCGCGACTTGCGTGCGTCCCCAACTCGTCGCGGTAGGGAGGTTCGCCATGATCGGGCTGAAGGTGTTCGGGTCACCGTTCGCGGTAGACTTGTAGATGCCCGAGGCAATGAACCCCGAGATCGTCTGACTGAGCACCGCGTAGACATTCGATCCGTCCACGGCGATATCGGTCACCCGGAAGGTATCGTTCGGCGCGGTGACGACGGGGATCAGCGACCATGTCGAACCACTATCCGTGGAGCGGTACAGCCCCTGGGTCGTGCCCGCCCAGACGGTGGCGCCGTTCGCCACCATCACCCCGATGCCGACAGAGGCCGCGCCATAGGAACCAAACCCCGGCAGACCGTTGCCGACCAGCGTCCACGACGATCCACCATTGGTCGTCTTCAGCACACCGACGCCGAAGTACGAGTCGCCGTTGAACCCGTCCGGGGCCGCGTGGTTCGCCTCGCCGGTACCGACGTAGAGCGTGTTATCCGTCGTGTCTGCCGGATCAAGGGCGAGCGAGCCGACGGCGAGCGACTGCTGCGCATCGGTCAGCGGCGCCCACGACGCGCCGTCGTTCGTGCTCTTCCAGACGCCGCCGTCCGCCGTGCCAAGATAAATCAACCCCGGCGTGTGCTGGCCGACGACAACGGCGGTCGCGCGGCCGGAAACGAGACCGAAGTGGTAGTCCTTATTGGGGTTGACGGTGTCGCTGTTCTCCGGCGCGGGGCCGAGCGGTCGCCAGCCGGTCGGTGCGGTATTCGCCGCGACGCCGGACGGACCTTTGCCGTCGAGCGCCGCCGGGAGCGCATGCGCCGTTGGAACGCTCTTCGCTCTGCCGGGCTGCATTGGCACGCGCTTTCCCCACCGGGACACCTGGTGGCGACTGGCGCGTGCTGGCAAAGTATTGCTCTTGCGCGGCGTGATTGCCCGGCAGACGAGGATCGCGGAGTGGAGGCCTCGTCTGCGCGACATTGTCCGGTGGTGTGCTGCCCACCGCCGGCTTCGCGGCGATGACGGACGATGCCGAGGAGCCGAATAGCGTCAGAACGGTTGCCAGGAGACTGAGTGCCATGAGCCAGCGCACAACACGAAAAAGACGCACTGCGTACCCCATCGTTTTTCCCTCCCCAACGGTAATCTCTAAATTCCCCACCAAAAGCATTTCGCCTTTTTTAGTGGAGTCAAGATGCAGTTGACATAAAGGAAAAGGGTATTTGCGCGCAATTTTATGGTTGCAGCCAACAAGCAGCGTGGCGTGACAAGCGCCGCCAACTGTGCCGTGCGATCGCACTGTCCCGAACTGCCTGTGGGAAGCGGCGATGCCAATCGGCGCGCTCCTGTGGAGTTGCCCCACGAACGCGGGGCAACTCC